>NZ_JBEYYT010000001.1:0-110624 GCF_040645715.1 Spirillospora sp. NPDC046719
TTGCCGGGGTCCGTCGGCGAGGCGGACGGCCCGCCCGGCGGCGGCACGGCGTGCCGCCCGGCGACCGGCTGCCCGGGCGCCGCGGCGAGCGGGTTCCCGCCGAGGCCGCCGGCCCCGGCGCCCGCCATCGCGGGAGCGCCCGGCATCGCGCCCGGCATCGGGCCGGGCCGCGCGGGCATCGGCCGCGGCTGCGGATGCGCCGACCGCCGCGGCAGGCTCCACACCTGCCGCTTCTCCAGCGGCTGCTGCAACGTGTACGGGTGCAGGCCGAGCCGGCCGATCCGCTGCCGGTCGTTGCGGGCCCGGACCATCGAGAAGATGACGACCGCGAACACGCACGTCCAGATGACGTTCAGCGGCGTCAGGTACCGCTGGACCTTCATCCACAGCGACGCGGTGTCGTGCCAGCCGTCGTCGTTGTTGTCCTCCTTGACGACCTTCCCGTGCGACCGGGACGTGCTGACCGCGCTGGTGCCGGACCCGCTGAGCGTGTTGTCGCGGATCTGCGAGCCGCCCGCCGAGCCGATCACCGAGATGCCGTGCGCCTTCGCGCCCTTGACGGTGTTGCCGAGCAGCGTCGCCGACGAGGAGCGCAGGTAGATGCCGGTGCGGGCGCCGTCGACGGTGTTGCCGGCGAGGTTCGCGTCCCGCACCCCGTCGCGCAGCGAGATGCCCTGCCGGACCTGCCCGGTCAGCTGGTTGCCGGAGATCTGCACGTTGGTGGCGGCGTCCCGGACGACGATGCCCATGTCGCCGCCGACGACCTTGCTGTTCTGCACCGACAGCTTGTCGCCGCCGAGCAGCTCGATCCCGTAGTGGCCGTTGTCCTTGGCCAGGCTGTTGTTGATCGAGCTGTCGCCGAAGCTCTCCAGCGACTCGCCGGACGCGGACGGGCCGTCCGCGAGCGCCTTGCCGTTCAGCGTGAAGCCGTCGTGGCCGTTCTTCTCCGCGGTGCAGTTCGTGACGCGGATCTTCTCGGTGGCCCGCGACAGCACGAACCCGTCGCCGCGGCTGCCCCGCACGGTCGTGTTCGCGATGTTGGCGTTCTTCGCGAACCGGTGCATGACCAGCCCGTTCACCAGGCTGTTCTGGATCTCGTTGCTGGTGATCTGGGTCTGGTTGGAGCCGGACACGAACAGCCCGAACGCGTCGCCGGTGACGGTGCTGTTGGTGATCGACCCGGTGACGAGGTCGGCGGCCGGGACGTGCGTGGCGGTGCCGCCGGGCGTCTCGGTCTCGATGTCGCCGGGGCCGCCGCCGGTGTTGCCGCCGTTCTGCTGCTGTTGCTGGCGCTTCTTCTTGGCCTCGTGCCGCTGCTGCTTGTTCAGGTGCTTGGTGGCGCTGGACGGGCGGTCGGTGCCGGTCAGCGCGATGCCGCCGGTCCGGCCGCTCCAGAAGCCGAGGTCGCTGACCTTGGTGTGGTCCATCCGGAACTCGCCGCCGACGGCGCGGATGTAGGCGCGGCCGTCGGCGACCTGCCGGTCCGGGGCGTTGACGCGCGGGTTCCAGCTGGTGATCTGCACGGGGGCGCGCTGGGTGCCCTTGATCTGGACGGTGCCGCCGAAGCTGACGATGGAGCTGAACGCGCCCGGCAGGCTGCCCATCCGCAGGACGAGCGGGCTCGTCCCGCTGGCCAGCAGAAGCTTCGCGCCGTCGGCCACGAACACGTGGATGCCGAGCAGGAACGAGCCGTCGCCCTGGCGGCGGAAGTACTGCCCGCCGTACTTGGCGAGGTCGGCGACGGTGTAGGGGCGTCCGGTGGGCGTCGCGGGCAGGACCAGCGTCTTGCCCTGGGCGGAGCCGAAGATCTGCGGCCGCTTCCACTGCGCGGTCGCCTGCCCGCCGATCATCAGGATCGCGGACAGCACGGACCGCGTCTGCATGATCCGCTGGTCTTCCTGGTCGACCAGCGCGGCCTGCCGGTTGGCGTCGGCGACCGGGTCGGCGTGCGCGCGCGGCGCGGGCGTCCCGGGCAGCAGCCCGAGTGGGACGAGCCCCAGGCCGAGCGCGACGGCGGCCGCGGCGAGGCCCCGCCCTGAGACGCTCGGCAGGCGCGGGCGGAGGTTCGGGTGCGTCACCTCAGCCCACTCCCTGGAGCGAGCTCGCGCTCTGCCCGGCGCCGCCGACCTGGTCGGCGGTGCGGGTCAGCCAGCCCTGCTTGTTCATCGTGACGAACGCGTACAGCTTGATCGGCAGCGAGATGCCGATGACGACGAACACGGTCAGCGGCAGCAGCAGGATCTCGCCGGGGTGCCGCTTGAGGTGCGACCAGCCGCGGATGCCGCGGCCGAGCAGCACCCAGCCGAGCGCGAGCGTGATGCCGAGCGGGTTGAAGTTGTCGGCCAGCCGGCTGAAGATCAGGTACCCGAGGGTGACGGCCATGGTGACCGGGGTCAGCAGGATCTGCAGGACGGTCACCTTGGTGACGAACGGCGTCTTCCACAGCCACCCCTTCCACAGGGCGGTGAGGTAGCAGCGGTAGGAGTTGCGGCTCCACCGGATGCGCTGCTTGAAGAAGGCCCGGAACGAGTCGGGGAACATCGAGATCGCGCGCGCCGACGACTGGTGCACGGTCTTGTAGCCCTGCGACAGGGTGAGCCAGGTGAGCCGGCCGTCGTCGCCGGCGATGCAGCGGCGGCCGAGGAAGAACTCGTTCTCCAGGTTCTCCACCACCGGCAGGATCACCGAGCGGCGGTAGGCGGCGGTGCGGCCGGACAGGCAGGCGACGCCGCCCTTGGAGCCCATGGCGGGGACGTAGTCGTAGTAGCGCAGGTTGACCAGCCAGTCGGCGACGCGGCGCCAGACGCTGGTGGTGCGCTGGTACACGTTCTGCTGGGTGCCGACGCCGCCGACCTGCGGGTCCTCGAAGGGCATCTGCACCGCGTCGAGCAGGCCGGGCTGCCACCACGTGTCGGAGTCGGCGAACACGATGACCTCGCCGCGGGCGGCGCGGATGCCGACGCCGAGCGCGGAGCGCTTGCCGGAGTGCTCGTAGACGAGCACGTGCAGCCGCGGGTCGGTGACCTGGGCGAGGCGCCGGTGCCCCTCGGTGTCGCCGACGTCGATCACGATGATGACCTCGCTGGGGTTCTGGGCGAGCCAGCTCTCCAGGCAGCGGATGAGGATCTCGGGGTCCTCGCGGTAGGAGGGGACCACGACCGAGACGGTCGTCCGGAAGTTGTTGACCACCGGCTTGTCCATGCGGGACAGGATCACCCGGTAGAGCCAGAGCCCCCAGACGAGCAGCCCGGCGAAGCCCAGCGGAACGAACTTCCGCCAGTCGCCTCCGGCCGTCGCCCCCGCGACCGAACTCCAGGCGTCACTCAGCCACCCCGTGACAGACGACAAGACAGGTCCTCTCTCTTCCGTGGCATCGGCGGATTCGCCGACCATTGCGACCCCGTGCCACCCCCAGTAAGAGTGAGCAGCGCAGCAAATGGTTCACATTTGCCAGATTCGGCCACACCTGCCACTTGCGCCGGGCCCTTTATCGTGCGTCTTGATCAACTGTCAAGGGAAAGCGGGAGATCGTTCGTTGATCGACGCGTTCGTAAGGAGCCGGACGCGCGGACGCCACGATTCGGAAACACCCGACTGGAAGTCAGTGGTCGTGTATAGGGATCGGGGTCCAAAAAATGTCCATTTGACCGCTTATTGCTACGCGCCGGTACGGGACGTGTGATTCGCGTCACGTTTAGCGGCCGCACCGGGCCGCGTTGTGGCCTGCGTCCCGCGACGCCGTCCGGTTCGGGGTGGTTGCCAGTGGTTACCAGCGGGTAGCATGATGATGAGTTACTGACCAGTAGACGTGCGGGGCCGGCCGGCGCCGCCGGACCAGACGGAGTCTCGAATGGGGCACTACAAGAGCAACCTCCGGGACCTGGAGTTCAACCTCTTCGAGGTGTTCAAGCGCCAGGACCTCCTCGGCAGCGGACCGTACGCCGACCTGGACGAGGACACGGTGCGCAGCATCCTCGACGAGGTGAACCGGCTCGCCGAGGGCCCGCTGGCCGCATCCTTCGAGGACGCCGACCGCAACCCGCCGAAGTTCGACCCCGCCACCGGCACCGTCGAGATGCCGGAGAGCTTCAAGAAGTCGTTCAAGGCGTGGATGGACGCCGAGTGGTACCGCCTCGACCTCGCCCCCGAGTTCGGCGGCAGCGGCGCCCCCCGCTCGCTGACCTGGGCCGTCGCGGAGCAGGTGCTCGGCGCCAACCCGGCGGTCTACATGTTCGCCTCCGGCCCCGGGTTCGCCCAGATCCTGTGGCACATCGGCACCCCGGAGCAGAAGAAGTTCGCCGAGCTGGCGTTGGAGCGGCAGTGGGGCGCCACGATGGTGCTGACCGAGCCGGACGCCGGCTCCGACGTCGGCGCCGGCCGCACCAAGGCCGTCCAGCAGCCCGACGGCACCTGGCACATCGAGGGCGTCAAGCGCTTCATCACCTCGGCCGAGCACGACATGGCCGAGAACATCTTCCACCTGGTGCTCGCCCGCCCCGAGGGCGCCGGCCCCGGCACCAAGGGCCTGTCGATGTTCCTCGTCCCCAAGTACCTGGTGGACGTGGAGACCGGTGAGCTCGGCGAGCGCAACGGCGCCTACGTCACCAACGTCGAGAAGAAGATGGGCCTCAAGGTCTCCACGACCTGCGAGCTCACCCTCGGCGAGAAGCACCCCGCGGTCGGCTACCTGGTCGGCGACGTGCACCAGGGCATCAAGCAGATGTTCCTCGTCATCGAGTACGCCCGGATGATGGTCGGCACCAAGGCGATCGCCACGCTGTCCACCGGCTACCTGAACGCGCTGGAGTACGCCAAGGAGCGCGTCCAGGGCGCCGACATGACGCAGATGACCGACAAGTCGGCCCCGCGCGTCACGATCACCCACCACCCGGACGTCCGCCGCAGCCTGATGACCCAGAAGGCGTACGCGGAGGGCATGCGGGCGCTGGTGCAGCTCACCGCCACCTACCAGGACGCGGTGCAGATCGCCGAGTTCGAGGGCCGCAAGGACGAGCAGGCCGAGAAGGTCAACGACCTGCTGCTCCCGATCGTCAAGGGCTTCGGCTCCGAGCGCGCCTACGCGCTGCTCGGCGCGGAGTCCCTGCAGACCTTCGGCGGCTCCGGCTTCCTGCAGGAGTACCCGGTCGAGCAGTACATCCGCGACTCCAAGATCGACACCCTCTACGAGGGCACCACCGCGATCCAGGGCCAGGACCTGTTCTTCCGCAAGATCCTCCGGGACAACGGCGAGGCCCTCAAGGTGATCGCCGGGCAGATCCAGGCGTTCGCCGAGTCCGACGCCGGCAACGGCCGGCTGAAGAACGAGCGGGCCCTGCTCGGCAAGGCCCTCGACGACGTGCAGGGCATCCTGAACCCGATGATCGGGTGGGCGCTCGGCTCGATGGAGAACCCGAAGGAGCTGTACCGGGTCGGCCTCAACACCTCCCGGCTGCTGCTCGCCCTCGGCGACCTGATCGTCGCGTGGCTGCTGTGCCGGCAGGCCGAGGTCGCCCTCACCGCCCTCGGCGGCGGCGACGTCTCCGACGCCGACAAGGCGTTCTACACCGGCAAGGTCGCCGCCGCGCAGTTCTTCTGCCAGACGGTGCTGCCGCGGCTCGCGTCCGAGCGCGCCGTCACCGAGGCCACCACCCTGGACGTGATGGAGCTGCCCGAAGAGGCCTTCTGAGACCCCTCCGCCTCCCGCGGACAGGGAACAGCGGCCCCCGCCACCCCGTGTGGCGGGGGCCGCTGCCGTTCAAGCGGCCGGGTCACTACTGTGGGCGCCGTCCCCGCCCCTCCCCCGAACCGAACCGGAGAAGCCGATGCCGGTAAGCCGACAGCGGGATCACCGAAGCGCGCGGCGCCTTCCCTTAACCGTCCCCTTGGCCGTGTCCCTCGCCGGGGTGCTCGTCGCCGCGGGCTGCTCCGACTCCGGCAAGGCGAGCAAGAGCGACCCGCCGACGGCCAAGGGCGGCGCGCCCGCCGCGCCCGCGGCGACGACCGCGGCGGCCGGGTTCACCAAGGAGGGCTGGTTCGGCGGCGCGGACGGCCTGCACGCGCGGCTCGCGATCACCGGCGTCGAGCGGCAGGGCGCCAAGTCCGTGCTGAAGTACAGCCTGACCTCGCTCGACCAGGCGCCGAAGTCGGTGCCGGTCGAGATCGCCCTGCTCGACCCCGTCGCCGGGAAGCTGTACAAGCCGACCGCGACCACCAGCGCCGCGCAGCTCGCGCCCAACGCCACCCGGCAGATGCAGGCCGAGTACCCGGCGATCCCGCAGACCGTCCAGAAGGTCACCGCGATCACCCCGGGCACGGCGGGGGAGTACACCGGCATCCCGGTGACGGGCACGGGGGACTCGCCCGCGGCGGGCTCCGGGGCCGGGGCGTCCGGCGGGAACCCGGCGGAGCTGTACGACATCACCGAGGGCGAGATCAAGGACGTCACGTCCAGCGGCACCGACGTCACGATGAACCTGCGCACCGACGTGCTGTTCGCGTTCAACTCGGCGAAGCTGTCCGGCCGCGCCAAGTCGGTCCTGGACGAGGCCGCGCAGGAGATCAAGGCGAAGGCGGACCCGGACAAGCGGCCGCTGACCTTCGACGGTCACACCGATAGCAAGGGCAGCGACTCCTACAACCTCAAGCTGTCCCGCCAGCGCGCCGAAGCCGTCATGGGCGAGATGAAGAAGCGGCTCGGCAACGCGTTCAAGTACTCCGCGCACGGCAAGGGCGAGGCCGAGCCCGTCGCGAAGGAGGGCGGCAAGGACGACGCGCAGGCCCGCGCCCGCAACCGCCGCGTCGAGATCTCCTACGTCGTCCGGCAGCAGACCGACGGGACCACCGGCTCCAGCACCGCGGCCGCGGGCGGGCGCGGCGGCACGGTCGCGCCCGCCGCCTTCCACGGCCAGGACGGCAACACCGTCGCCAGCCGGTACGGGCGGTTCGGCGCCGACAAGCGCCGCCTGGACGTCAAGCCGTTCTACCGGGACGGCGCCTACATCGTCTGCGTCTTCACCATCACCGACGAGGGTCCCGGGACCACCCCGCCCGACGCGGCCTACGCGCACAAGGACTACCCGGGCGGCGCGTTCACGTCGTTCTCCGTCCTCGCGCAGGGCGGGAAGGACGTGTACCGGGCCGTCCGCGTCGGTCCCGGCGACCCCGGCAAGCCCGCCGTCTACGTCGACCCGGGCCGCGCCACCTTCCTCACCGCCGTGAACCAGCCGCAGCGCGGGTTCATCTACGTCCCGGCCCCGCCCGGGAACGTCTCGTCGGTGGTCTTCGACGGCGGGCCGTTCGGGAAGGTCCTCAACGTCCCCGTCTCGTGACCGCGCACCGCGTCACTGCTTGGCGGACGCGACGAACGCCGCGATGCTCTTGGCCGCCCGGTCCAGGTCGGCCTTGGGCGCGTGCGCCTTCTCGACCGCCTGCACGAACGCGTAGGTGAACGCGGCCGTGCAGAGGTCGGCCTGCGCCCACGGCTTGGTGCAGCCGACCACCGTCGGCCACCCGTTGGCGTCCATCGTCGCGAAGGACACGGCCACGTACGGGCTCGGCGGGCCGCCGTTCGTCAGCTGGTCCTTCCGGATGGACGCCCGCACGGACGGCACTCCGGTCGGGACGGCCTGCACGGGCAGCGGCGGCCGGCATTCGCCCTGCTTCCGCCCTTCCGGGGAGTCGGGGAAGTAGTCGCAGTCCATCTGATATTTCGAGCCGACCCCGCCCGGCAGGACCTGGGCGATCGTCCCGGTCAGCCCCGCACCCCCGGTTCCGCTGCGTGCCGGGATGTCCGTCTCTCCGCCGCCGTCCACCCCCATCGACCCCGCGCACCGCTCGGCGGCGGGTGCGATCAGGTACTGCCCGACCTGGCTGCGGAAGACGGCCGCGCCCTTCGGAAGCTTGACCTGCTCGGGCAGCCGCACCTTCGCGGGCCCGGGGGACGGCGTCATCGTCGTCGCCGTCGCGCCGGAGTAGGTGGTGGTGGTGCAGTTCCGGACGGTGGCGACGGTGACGGCGGACGGCGCGCCGGTGTGGTGCTTCCCGCCCGACCCGTGCCCGGCCGTTGTCGCGACGACGGCCCCGGCGGCGACGACCGCCGCCGTCCCGGCCGCGGCCGCCAGCAGGCCCTTCGCCCCGCCGGCGGCTCCCTTCGCGCCCGTCCCCGCGGCCTTTCCGGCGCCGTGCTTGGCGCTCTGCGCGGTGAGGTGGCCGACCGTCTCATTGGTGCCCTGCGCAGCGACATGGCCCGCCGCATGACTCGTGGCCTGCCCGGCTGCATGACCTGCTGTGTGACCCGCCGCGTGCCCCGCGGCTTGGCCGCCGGGGAGCAGCCAGGCGGCGAGCGGGAACAGCGCGGCGAGGGCCGCGGCGGCCGCCGCGAGCCTGCGGACGCCCCGTTCCTCCCAATCCGGTCCGTACGCCTCCCGGGCGGTCCGTTCCAGGTCCGCGACGAAGGCGGCGGCGCTAGCCGGCCGGCCGTCCGGCGCCTTGGCCATCCCGGCCGCGACCAGCGGACGCAGCGGCTCGGGGACGGTCTCGACCGGCACCGGCGCCGTGAGATGCGCCCGCCTCAGCTCCCGCCGGTCACCGCCGTAGGGCCGCCGCCCGCTGACGCATTCCACGAACACGCAGGTGGCCGAGTACACGTCGCCGGCGGGCCGGGCGATGTGCCGGTCCCACTGTTCGGGCGCCATGTAGTACGCGGTGCCCGAGCCGCCCGCCTCCCGCCCAGCCGGCACGGCGATACCGAAGTCGACCAGCCGGCTCTTGCCGTCCGCCGGGACGACGACGTTGGCGGGCTTGTAGTCGCGGTGGACGACGCCCAGCTCATGCGCCGCCGCCAAGCCCAGCAGCGAGCCCTTCAGCACGGCCAGGGACGCCTCGGGCCCGAGCGCCCCGTTCCGCTCGAGAAGCTCCTTCAGCGACACGCCGTCGACCGCCTCCATGACGATCGCGACGCCGTCCGCGCCCTCCACCAGCCGGTGCAAGCGGGCGACATGGGGGCTGTCGGCCTGCGCGAGCATGCGGGCCTCGTGGCGCATCCGCTCCCGCTCCGCCTCGTCCGCGCCACCCGCCAGATACTTGATCGCCACGGGGGCGCCCGTTGCGTCGTCCCGCGCCAGGACGACCCGCCCCTGGCCTCCGTGCCCGAGTTCGCGGACCTCGGTGTACCCCTCGACGTGCCAGCCGTCCATGCTCTCGTCCATGTGAATTCAGGGAACTCGGCGCGACGGGCCGCTCGCTCGCGGCCGCGTCGTGCCCGCCGCCGGAGCCGCGCGCACCCCGCGGCGCGGTGGCCGGTGGAACCGAACGCGCCGGCCACGGCTGCCCTGCGGAGATCTTATTCTCGCCGCCATATCCGAAAAAGGCGCGCTTCGGCGAACCGTATCCGTCGACGTCGATGTGCGGATTCCTGTGTCCGGCCTTTTCCGCCCCGCGATATAGAGATCATCGCGGCCGGGATATGTACCGACCGAAAACGGGAGCCGCCTACCCGGCGCGCCCCCGCACCAGGGGCAGGAACACCTCGTCCACGATCTCGGTCAGCACCATGTCCGGGACGTCGGGCAGGCCGCGCACCGCGTACTCGCCCCGCAGCATCGTCATCGGCAGTGAAGCCACGCGCGGGTGCACCGCCTCCGGCGGGGCCTCGCCCCGCGCCACCGCGCGGCCGAGCAGTGCGAGCCACGCGTTGTCCATGCTGCTGTCGCCGGACTGCTCGCGCAGCAGGCCCAGCAGTTGCGGATCGTCCCCGGCGGCCGTGAGCAGTTCCCGCAGTAAGGCGCCCTGGGGGGACGACCATGTCGCGTTCGCCCGCCGGAGCAGTTCCAGTGCGTCGCCCCGCAACGTCCCGGTGTCCGGCACGGTCAACTGCGCGCGCGCGAGCCGCCGGTACGCGGCGACGCCGAGCGCCGCCCGGTTCGGCCAGCGCCGGTAGATGGCGTTCTTGTTGGTCGCGGCGCGCCGGGCGACGGCGTCCATCGTCATCCCCGCGTAGCCGGACTCGCGCATCTCGTCGGCCGCCGCCTGAAGGATCGCCTCCTCGAGAGCCGCACCCCGCCGCCTCGTACCCGACATCCCACCTCCAGAGTACGAACCGTACTCGACCGCCCTCCGCACGCCAACCAGAGCAGCACTCCAGATCCTCGCGTAAGGTACTCGACGTACCGTATGACGACCACCGATCGGAGAACCGTGCGCGCCTACGGCATCACCTACGACGCCGGCTTCACGTCCGCCGGAACCACCACCCACGAGCCCTTCGACCCGGACCTGGTCCGCCGCGAGATGCGGATCATCCGGGACGAGCTGCACTGCGACGCCGTCCGGATCACCGGCGGCGTCCAGGACCGCCTGGAGACCGCCGCCCGCCACGCCGCCAACGCCGGCCTGGAGGTCTGGTACTCGCCGTTCACCAACGGCCTCACCCAGGACGAGCTGATGGCGTTCATCCTCGACGGCGCCGAACGCGCCGAGCGCGTCCGCCGTTCCGGCGCGTCCGTCGTCTTCCTCACCGGCTCCGAGATCACCCTGTTCACGCACGGCTTCCTGCCCGGCGACGACCTCCACGCCAGGGTGGCCGTGATGACGGACCCCGCCCGCTTCCGCGCGCTGCTCCCCGATCTGCACCCCCGCGTGAACGCCTTCCTCGGCCGGGCCGTCGCCGCCGTCCGCGAACGCTTCGCCGGCCCCGTCGGCTACGCGTCACTGCCCTTCGAGGGCGTCGACTGGACCCCGTTCGACGTGATCGCCACCGACGCCGGATACCGCGACGCGAACACCGCGCCCGGCTTCGCCGAGCACCTCGCCGGGCAGACGTCGCAGGGCAAGCCGTTCGCCGTCACCGAGTTCGGCTGCACCACCCACCGCGGCTCCGCCGACCTCGGCGGGCACGGCGAATCCGTGCTCGAATACGACGACCGCGCCTGCCCCGTCCGCATGACGAAGCCCCTCGTCCGCGACGAGCAGGAGCAGGCCGACTACATTCGCGAACTCCTCGACGTCTACGACAAGGCCGGCGTCGACGCCGCCTTCGTCAACACCTTCGCCCGCCGCGACCTCCCCACGTCGTCCGACCCCGAACGCGACTTCGATAAGGCCAGCTACGGCATCGTCAAAATCCTCGAACCCGGCACCGCCCTGCCCGCCACCGGCCTCCCCTGGGAACCCAAAGCCGCCTTCCACACCCTCGCCACCCACCCCCGCACCCACCGCTGAGCTGCCTTCTCCCCTCGGAAAGCACAAGGCGCCAGTCGGGCTTATCTGCGCGGGGTTGAAAGCGTGGCTGATGGGGCGGTCTGCGGGCCCGGGTGTGCAGGCCGACCACCGAATCGAGGTCTCCCGGTGCGGCGTCTATGATCGGCGGATGCCTCTAGGCCACCTTGGCGTAAATGTCCGCGACCTTGGCCAAGCCAAGGCGTACTACGACGAGTTGATGCCCCTGGTCGGCTTCGAAACCTTCTTCGCCACCGAGGAGGAGTTCTCCTACCGTCCGGCGGGTGGCAAGCCGGGCACGTATCTGTTCTTCTATCCGGCATTGGAGGACGGCGAGTACTCGCGCCACCGTCCGGGTCTCCAGCACCTCGCTTTCATGGTGAAGACTCGGGAGGAGGTCGACCGTCTGCATGAGTGGGCAGTCAAGCGGGGCGCGAAAGTGCTCTATGAGCCGCAGGAGTTCCCGCAGTACGGCCCCACCTACTACGCCACCTTCTGGGAAGGCCACGACGGCGTCACTTTGGAGACCGTCTGCCACCGTTAGTGCTCGTGGGCGGGGGTGTGGTGTCGGCTGACGGCGTTGAGGACCTCGTCCAGGTGGCCGCGGGCTTGTGCGGAGCGCAGGTGGTCCAGGTAGTCGCGGGATTCGACGATCTTCCCGTCCCGGACCCGGAGGACGAAGATCGCGGGAATGGTGAACGGCTCGCCGGTCTCCACCACGGTTCCCTCGTACCGGAACTCGGCGACGATGACCTCGGGGTCCGCCGTGTCGTGGACGGTGATTCCGGCCGGGCGGCGGCGCAGGGTGTGCCCTGGACCGGTGCCGGGCGGCGCGGTGACGCCGAAGTGCGCGCGCAGTTCGTCGAGGGAGCGCATGGGCGGCGCCGCGAGCGGATGGAAAGGGTGCTCGACATGGGTCCGTTCGGCGTACAGGTCGATCACCTCCTCCCAGCGTTCCTCGCAGACGCCGTGCACGAGCTTCAGGAAGACCTCGCGGGGAGTCAGGGGTTCGGGCATGGGGCTTCTCTCGCTAGGGCTCACCCACCGTCGGTGACGGCCGGTGCGGAGGTCGAGCAGGGGCCACGATAGTTCGTTGGGGAATTATTCGTCAACGAACTATTTGAGGTCGGTCGAGCATGACGAGGGCGCGCGCCCTCGTCTTGTCCGGGCTTACGGCTGGGTGGGCAGGGTCTTGCAGGTGGAGGGGCTCGGCTTGCCGGTGAGGCGGTCGGTGAGCCAGGAGACCGCGTCGCCCTGGTCGAGGAGGAGCGGCGCGAAGTGGTTCAGGAGCGTCTTGTCGCCGAGGTTCGGCAGGTCGACGGGGACGTAGCTGACGTCGCCGCCCCGCCGGCACCAGTCGGCGGCGAGCCGTCGTGCCTGCGCGTGCGGGACGATGTCGTCCTTGACCCCCGTCGTCAGCCGGACGGGCCCGGCGGGCTTCAGCGTGCCGATGCGCTGCTTGTCCAGGACGGCCCGCGCCTCGGGGATGGCCGGGATGATGTCGCCGATGGGCTTCCCGCTGACGCTCCACTTGGTGCTGGACGTGAAGCCGTACTTGAAGAGCACGTCGCCCACGCACATGGTGGACATGTCCTTGAGCGCGGCCTTGCCCGCCGCGTTGATGTTGTCGTCGATGAGGCGGCGCAGGGCCGGGTCGGACTGGGCGAAGCCGTTGATCGACCAGCCCAGCGCCCCGGCGAGCGCGCTGCCGTCGATGCCCTTCATGACGGCGGTCAGGTCGGCGGGCGGCGCGCCCGCGTAGGTGCCGGCGAGGTGGATGTCGGGCGCGTAGGCCGGCTGGAGTTCGGCCGCGGCGGCGCTGGCGCCGCCGCCCTGGCTGTAGCCGTAGAGCCCGACCTTCGACTTCGCCGTGATGGACGCTCCCGGTACGGCGTGCGCGGCGCGGGCGGCGTCGAGGAGGGCGTGCCCTTCGTCGGCGCGGTTCACGTAGGTGTGGAGACGGTCGGTGGCGCCGAGGCCGACGTAGTCGGTGACGACGACGGCCGCGCCGGTGGACAGCAGCCGGTAGACCGCCAGGTCCTCGTAGGCCACGGACATGGTGTCGCCGGTCAGCGTCAGCGGGTTCTGCAGGGCGTACGAGGGGGCGCACTGGTCGCCTTGGCCCATCGTCCCGGACGCCAGCGCGACCAGCGGACGAGGGCCGCCGCCCTTCCATGCCGCCGTGGGCTCGATGTAGGCGCCCGTCACCGCGACGGGCTTCCCGTTGGAGTCGGTGGACTTGTACATGAGCCGGGTCGCCTTGCCGGGCAGCGGACGGCCGTCCAGCCCCGGCAGGCTCAGCCCGAGCGGCAGCGGCTCGGTGCGGACGAGCGTGCCGTTCGTACGCGGCAGCGCGGCGGGCGGGTCGTAGAAGACCGGGATCGTGACTCCCCGGGACACCACGGGCGCCGGGCCCGGAGTCGCCGCCAGGCCCGGTCCGGCCTGGACGGTCACCGCGAGGACGCCCGCCGACGACACGGCCAGCACCCCGCGCACCAGGGATCCGGTTCTCCTCATGCTCACTCCACGGACGGTCAATAAGAACTCACTTACTCTGCCATCCGTGGATCTTGGTTCCTATCGGCGGGGCGCACATCCGGAGGCCCGCGATCCATGCGCAACTGACAGGAACGCCCCGCGCATGACGAAGGCGCGCGCCGGGACGGCGCGCGCCTTCGACGGGTCCCTCAGCCCCAGGCGAGCATGCGCAGGGGGTCTTCGAGCATGTCGCCGACGTCGCGGAGGACGCGGGAGCCGAGCTCGCCGTCGACGATGCGGTGGTCGAACGACAGCGCGAGCGTGGTGACCTTGCGGATCGCCAACTCGCCCTCGTGCACCCAGGGCATGTCGCGGATCTGGCCGAAGGCCAGGATCGCGGCCTCGCCGGGGGTGAGGATCGGGGTCCCGGTGTCCACGCCGAACACGCCGACGTTGGTGATGGTGATGGTGCCGTCGGACAGGTCGGCGGGGGACGCCTTTCCCGCGCGGGCCTTCTCCGTCAGCTCGGTCAGCGCGCGCGCCAGGTCGGGCAGGGACATGTCCTGCGCGTCCTTGATCTTCGGGACGATCAGTCCCCGCTCGGTGGCGGCGGCGATGCCGAGGTTGACGTAGCGCTTGACGACGATCTCCGCGCCGGACGGGCCGTCCGCCCAGGTGGAGTTCACCATCGGGTGGCGTGCCACGGCCGTGAGCAGCGCGCGCGCGACGAGCAGGAGCGGGGAGACCTTGGTCCCGGCGAAGTCGGGGAGTTCCCGGAGCCGGGCCACCGCCTCCATCGTGCGGGTCACGTCGACCTGGAGGAACTCGGTGACGTGCGGCGCGGTGAACGCCGATCCCGACATCGCGGCGGCGGTCGCCTTGCGGACGCCCTTGACCGCGATCCGCTCTTCGAGTTCGGCGGCGGCGCGCGGCGCCTGCGCGGCCTGTGGCGCCGTGGCCGGACCGGCCTGGGCGGCGAGGACGTCGTCGCGGGTGATCGAGCCGTTCGGGCCCGAGCCGGTGATCGTCGTCAGGTCGACGCCGAGGTCCTTGGCCATCTTCCGGACGGGCGGCTTGGCCAGCGGCAACCCGTTTTCCACAGGCTGTGGACGAACGGGCGCCGCAGGCGGCCGGACGGCGGGCGGCGCCGGCGGCGCGGGCGGTGCGGGTGCCGGGGCCGCTGCCTGCGGCGGCGCGGAGGACGGGGCGGAGGACGGGGCGGGGGACGGCGCGGGGGACGGGGCGGGCACCGGCGGCGCGCCGTTGGCCGCCTTGCGGGGACGGCGCTTGGTCGTCCCCTCCTTGACCCCGTAGCCGACCAGGACGGGCTGCCGTTTCGGCTGCTCGGGCGAGGTCATCCCGGGTTCGTCGGCGGACGGGACGCCCTCCTCGCGCATCGCCGCGGCCTGCGCGGGGGGCTCGGAGACCGGGGTCGCGACGCCGCCCTCGGCCTCGGTGCTCACCGCGATGATCGGCACCCCGACGTCCACGGTCTGGCCCTCGGTGACCAGCAGCTCGGCGACCACGCCCTCGAACGGGCAGGGCAGCTCCACGATCGCCTTGGCCGTCTCGATCTCCACGATCGTCTGGTTGACCTCGACGGTGTCACCGGGCTGGACGTGCCACTTGACGATCTCCGCCTCGGTCAGGCCCTCGCCGACGTCCGGCAGTTTGAACAGTTTCGGGCTCACCGGCGTCACCACGCGAAGGTCCGGTCGACCGCGTCGAGGATGCGGTCGAGGTCGGGCAGGTAGTGGTCCTCGAGGCGGGACGGCGGGTACGGGGTGGAGAGCCCGCCGACGCGCAGCACCGGCGACTCCAGCCGGTAGAAGCACTTCTCGGTGATCCGGGCGGCCAGCTCGGCGCCGAACCCGCTGAACACCGGGGCCTCGTGGACGACGACGCAGCGTCCGGTGCGGTTCACCGAGCCGGTGATCGCGTCGATGTCGAGGGGGTTGAGCGAGCGCAGGTCGATGACCTCCAGCGACCGCCCCTCCTCGGCGGCGGCCGCGGCGGCCTCCAGGCAGGTCTTCACCTGCGGTCCGTAGGCCAGCAGCGTCACGTGCTCGCCGGGCCGGACGACCTTCGCGCCGTGCAGCGGCGCCCACGCGCCGGGGGCGGCGTCGACGTCGACCTCGGCCTTGTCCCAGTACCGGCGCTTCGGCTCGAAGAAGATCACCGGATCGGGCGACGCGATCGACTGCTGGATCATCGTGAACGCGTCCGCCGGGTTGGAGCAGGCGACGACCCGCAGCCCGGCGGTGTGGGTGAAGTACGCCTCCGGCGACTCCGAGTGGTGCTCGACGGCGCCGATGCCGCCGCCGCACGGGATGCGGACGACGACCGGCAGCGACAGCGCGCCCAGCGACCGCATGCCCATCTTGGCGAGCTGGGTGATGATCTGGTCGGCGGCGGGGAACACGAACCCGTCGAACTGGATCTCGCAGACCGGGCGGTACCCGCGCAGCGCGAGCCCGATCGCGGTGCCGACGATGCCGGACTCGGCCAGCGGGGTGTCGATCACCCGCTCCTCGCCGAAGTCCTTCTGCAGCCCGTCGGTGATCCGGAACACGCCGCCGAGCTTCCCGACGTCCTCGCCCATGACCAGGACCTTCGGGTCGTCCTCCATGGCCTTGCGCAGGCCGGCGTTCAGCGCCTTGCCGAGCGTCAGGGTCTCCGCGGTCACGACGGCACCTCTTCCTCGAAGGACGCCAGGTAGGCGGCGAACTGCTCCTGCTCCTCGGTCATCAGCGGATGGTCTTCGGCGTAGACGTGCTCGAACATCGACAGCGGCGCCGGGTCGGGCAGCGCCAGGCAGCCCTCCCGCAGCTCCTTGGCGACCTGCTTGGCCTCGGCCTCGACGTCGTCCAGGAACGCGGTGTCGGCGAGGTCGTTGCGGACCAGGTACGCCTTGACCCGCTCGATCGGGTCCTTGAGCTTCCACGCCTCCTCTTCGGCCTTCAGCCGGTAGCGCGTGGGGTCGTCGGTGGTGGTGTGGGCGCCCATCCGGTACGTGTACGCCTCGATCAGCGTGGGGCCCTGGCCCGTCCGCGCGTTCTCCAGCGCCTTCCTGGTGACGGCCAGGCACGCGAACACGTCGTTGCCGTCCACCCGCAGCCCGGGGAACCCGTAGCCCTGCGCGCGCTTGTACAGCGGGATGCGCGTCTGCTTCTCCAGCGGCTCGGAGATGGCCCACTGGTTGTTCTGGCAGAAGAACACGATCGGCGCGTTGAACACCGAGGCGAACACGAACGCCTCGTTCACGTCGCCCTGCGACGTCGCGCCGTCGCCGAAGTAGGCGATCGTGGCGCCGGCGGACGGCGTGCCCAGCACCCCGTCGCGCTGCACGCCCATCGCGTAGCCCGTCGCGTGCAGCGTCTGGCTGCCGATCACGACGGTGTACAGGTGGAAGCCGTGCTCGGCGGGGTCCCAGCCGCCGTGGTTGACGCCGCGGAACAGGCCGAGGAGGTTCAGCGGCGGGACGTCCCGGCACCACGCGACGCCGTGCTCGCGGTAGGTGGGGAAGACCATGTCGTGCTCGGACAGCGCGCGTCCCGAGCCGATCTGCGCGGCCTCCTGGCCGAGCAGCGACGCCCAGAGGCCGAGCTCGCCCTGCCGGGTCAGCGCCACGGCCTCCCGGTCGATCCGGCGGACGATCACCAGGTCGCGGTAGAGCCCGCGGACCTCGCCGGGGCTCAGGTCCAGCGGGTAGTCGGGATGCTCGACGCGCTCCCCCTCGGGGGTCAGCAGCCTGATGAGCTCGGGTTCGGCGAGCTCGGAGGCGCCTGGCGCGCCGCGCACGGAGTCGATCGTCATTGATGGCACTCCTCGTTCGGGGCCGGTACGCGGGATCGCCGCACAGCCGGCCGATGTCAGCGGCCCCGTCCCCGGTAAGGGACAAAACCCACCAAAGACATCGTGGCAGACATCACACCCGGAGATGCAAGTGCCGCCCTCCATCTCCTACCCCGGTTGCGCGCGTCACTCCCGGGACAGGGCGCGGGTCGCGCCCGCCGCGACCGTCAGGCCGAGGACCAGGCCGGCCGCCACGATGAGGTTGGCGACCCACTGGTAGATCCCGCTCGGCGCGAACTCGACCTCCTGGCCGAGGCTGCCGATGGGCAGCAGCAGGTCGAGCGTGTAGAAGAACGCGTTGAAGTGCGGCTTGTGGCCGGTGTCCAGGACGTCCGGCCGGTGGATGGAGAAGACGATCGTCCCGAACGCCAGCAGCCCGACCAGCCAGCTCGCCGCCCGGAACGGCCGGTACCCGTAGCCGACCAGGACGTCCTGCAGGAAGCCGACGACCTTCAGCGGGATGCCCTGCGTGCGGCGCCGGTCGCGGGCCTTGGCGAGCAGGACCGAGCGCCCGTCGGCGTCCAGGCCCAGGGACCGGTACGTCTGCGCGAGTCGCTCGTACGGCTGCGGAGCGTAGCCGTCGGTGTCGCGGCGCAGCCACGCCAGCCGCTCGCGCGCGGTCATCGGCGGTTCGAGCGTCTCGTACTGCAGGCCGTCGAGCTGGAGCCGGTCCGGCCAGGTCGCCGCATCGTCCCGCAGCAGGTTGATCCGCGCGTACGACAGGTCGGTGATCCCGGCGATCTTGTCCGCCGGGCGCAGCAGCAGCTCCTCCGCCTGGACGCGCTGCAGGCTCAGCGCCGTCCCCTGCTCGTGCCGCAGGTGCGCGCCGCGCAGGCTGAGCTGCCCGGTGACGTGCGCCCCGGAGAAGCTGACCGAGCCGTGCGCGGTGAACCCGTCCGAGCAGTACACGTCGGTCTCGACGGTGAGGTCGTCGGCGTTCAGCGCGGTCCGCTCGGGCGCCGACAGGTGCGCGCCGACGAACGACAGGTAGCCGCCGACGCGGGCGCCGCGCAGCCGGACCTCGCCCTCCGCGACGAACCCGCTGTCGCAGAACACGTTCGCCGCCACGTCCAGCCGGCTCGCGTACAGCGCGGCGCCGGACGGGTTGTGCAGCCGCGCCTTCCGGAAGATCAGCTGGCCGCCGACCCGCGCGCCGGGCAGCCGGACCTCGCCGTTCGCCGCGAACCCCTGGTCGCAGTAGACGTTCGCCTCGACCGTCAGCCGGTCGGCGAGCAGCGCGTCCCCGCCCGGGTTGGACAGCTGGACGCCCGACATGTTCAGGATGCCGGTGATGTTCGCCCCGTCCAGCCAGAGCCCGCCGGAGATCCGGCTGCCCTCCAGCCACAGGTGGCCGTCCACCCGGGTGCCGGACGCGACCAGCCCCGGCAGCCGGCACCCCATCAGGTGGACGCTGTTCATGCTCGCCCAGTACAGGTGCGGCGCCTCGTCGAACGAGCAGCCGGTCAGCGCCAGCGGCACGCAGACCTCGGCGTGCCCGAGGTTCAGCGAGCCGGTGATCCGGGCGCCGCTCAGCCGGACGGCCGCGACCCGTCCCGGCTCGGGCTCCACCGCGCCGACCAGCAGCGCGACCAGCACCTCGGCCCTGACCATCCGGTCATGCCCCCAGTGCGTCGCGTACCCCGGGTCGTCGTGCGCCGGGTCGCCGGTCGACAGGTCCACGGGTTCGCCGCTCGGGAACGCCTCCCACAGGCGGCGCTCCGACGGGGTGAGGTCCTCGATGTTCATCGGACGGCTCCGGTGATGCGGGCGGGGTGCGGACAAGGGGGATGCGTGGGTCGCGAGTGCCAATGGTGCCGTACGCTTCAGGTCCGTAAGCAAAAGCGCAGATCAGTGAGGGGGCGACCGTGGCGCGTGTCGTCGTCGACGTCATGCTCAAGCCGGAGATCCTCGACCCGCAGGGCCAGGCGATAGCCCGGAAGCTGCCGCAGATGGGGTTCGACGGCGTCGTGGCCGTCCGGCAGGGCAAGCGGTTCGAGGTCGAGCTGGAGGGACCGGCCGACGAGGCCGCGCTGGAGCGGGTCCGCCGGATCGCCGAGACCCTGCTCGCCAACCCGGTGATCGAGAACTTCGAGGTGCGGGTCCTGCAGCCCGAAGGGCTCGAACCCGAGGCTCCGGAGGGCCTTTCCGAGGGCTCGCCGGCGGAGGCGCCGCCGGCCGACGAGCAGCCGGCCCCGCCCGAGGGCCTCCCGGGCGAAGCGAAAGACCCGACAGCATAGCGGTTACGAAAGATTCCGTCGGGGAAGTTCTAGCTGCGTCGAGTCGTCGAGCACGCTCCGGGACCGGGGGCCCTGCCGGGACGCCCGGGGCATGACACGAGGTGTCCGGGGTGGATATGGAGTTCGCGCTCGCGCTGCCGCGCGAGGCGCCGAGCATTCCGGTGGTACGCCGGGTGGTGGGGGACGCGCTGCGGGGGCTGGGCGTCGCCGAGGACTGCGTCGCCGACATCCTGGTCGCCGCCTCCGAGGCGTGCACCAACGCGGTCCAGCACGCCCGCGCCACCGGGGACTACCGCGTCGCCGGGCGCGTCGACGACGGCACCTGCTCGCTGGAGATCGAGGACGGCGGCCACGGGCCGCGGCCCGTCCCGGCGGACCGGGGGGTTTTGAGCGAATCCGGGCGCGGGATTAAAATCATGCGGGCGCTGGTGGACGATCTGGACATCGACCGCACGCCCGACAGAGGCACCATCGTTCACCTGCGGAAGCGCCTGACCTGGCGGGACGGGGCACTGGTGGGCGGCCTCGACCGCCGGCTCATGCACACGGCCGGGTAGATTGGTACGCGCGCGGGGGGAATGTGCGACGCGCGCAGCGGTGATCGGCGGATGAGATCCCGACCGTCCCGGCCGCACCTCATTTCGGAGGAACAGAACAGATGGACGCTGCCCGGGTGGGGGTCATCACCTTCCCTGGTTCCCTGGACGACAAGGACGCCGCGCGCGCCGTGCGGCTGGCCGGCGCCGAGCCGGTCGCCCTCTGGCACGCCGACCACGACCTGCAGGGGGTCGACGCGGTCGTGCTGCCCGGCGGGTTCTCCTACGGGGACTACCTGCGGGCCGGCGCGATCGCCCGGTTCGCGCCGCTGATGACCGAGCTGGTCGCGGCCGCCAAGGCCGGCCTGCCGGTCCTCGGCATCTGCAACGGCTTCCAGGTGCTCTGCGAGTCGCACCTGCTCCCGGGCGCCCTGCTGCCCAACGCGGGGCTGCACTTCGTCTGCCGCGACCAGCGGCTGCGCGTCGAGAACGCCGGCACCGCCTGGACCTCGGAGTACACCGAGGGCCAGGAGCTGGTGATCCCGGTCAAGAACGCGGACGGCCGCTACACCGCCGACCGCGAGACCCTGGCCGAGCTGGCCGACTCCGGCCGGATCGTCGCCCGCTACCTCGACCTGAACCCCAACGGCTCCCTCGACGACATCGCCGGGATCTGCAACGAGGCCGGCAACGTGGTCGGGCTCATGCCGCATCCCGAGCATGCCGCGGAGTCGCTGACCGGCCCGTCCACCGACGGGCTCGGCTTCTTCACCTCGATCGTCAAGAGACTGGTCAACGCATGAGCGAGCAACGGCCCAACGCTTCCGGCCGCGCGGCGCGCGACGCCGCGCACGACGAGCCGTCGCTGGACTGGCTGGACGAGCTGAAGTCCGACGCCGACGACCCCGAGCTGCAGCCCGTCGACCCATCGGTGACGCAGGCCTTCGAGGCCATCCTGGAGGAGGACCGGTCGAACTCGGCCGCCGCGTCGCCCACGCCGCAGGGACCGCCCGCCCCGCCCGCGCCGCAGGGATCGCCCACGCCGCAGGGATCGCCCACGCCGCAGGGATCGCCCACGCCGCAGGGGCCGCCGGCTCCGCCCGCGCCGCAGGGGCCGTTCACCGGGCCGCTGCCCGTGCTGAACGACGACCCGGCCGCGACGGGACGCACCATGCCCGACACGGGCGTCCCCTCGGATGACTTCGCGCGCGCGCTGGCCGAGGAGGGCGTCGCCGTCCCCTTCCCGCCGCACGCCGACCCCACGCTCACCACCCCCGACCTGAGCGAGTACGCCGCGTTCCCGCCGCCCCCGCCCGCCGCGCCGCAGCGCGTCGCCGGCCCCGGGACCGGCCCGCAGCCCGCCATCGGCTCCGGCACGGGCCCGCAGCCCGCCGTCGGCCCGCAGGGGCAGTCCGGCCCCTGGGCGAGCCCCGGCGCGAGCCCGCAGGCCGTCCCCGGTCCCGCGACGGGTCCGCTGCCCGCCGTGAACCCGAACACCGGCCCGCTCCCGCCCGTCGGCCCCGCGACCGGCCCGCTGCCCGCGATCGGCTCCGGCACCGGCCCGCAGCCCGCCGTGGGCTCGAACACCGGCCCGCAGCCCGCCATCGGGGGCCCGAACACCGGCCCGCAGCCCGCGGTCGGCGGCCCCGGCACCGGGCCCCAGCACGCCGTCGGGTCCGGGACGGGACCGCAGCCCGCCATCGGCGGCGGCGCCCGGCTCGCGATCGAGTCGTCCGTCAGGGCCGACCCCGGCACCGACACCGTCGCCATCGCCGCCGCCTCGCCGGACCGCCCGCAGCCGTACGTCGAGCTGGGCATGAACGACGAGGAGTACCAGCGCGTCCGGCACATCCTCGGCCGCCGCCCCACCTCCGCCGAGCTGGCGATCTACTCGGTGATGTGGAGCGAGCACTGCTCCTACAAGAGCTCCAAGGTCCACCTGCGGCAGTTCGGCGACAAGGCGCCCAAGACCGACAAGCTGCTCGTCGGCATGGGGGAGAACGCCGGCGTCGTCGACATCGGCCAGGGCTGGGCGGTCACCTTCAAGGTCGAGTCGCACAACCACCCGTCCTACGTCGAGCCGTACCAGGGCGCCGCGACCGGCGTCGGCGGGATCGTCCGCGACATCATGTCGATGGGCGCCCGCCCGATCGCCGTCATGGACTCCCTGCGCTTCGGCCCGGCCGACGCCCCCGACACCCAGCGCGTGCTGCCCGGCGTCGTCGCCGGCGTCGGCGGCTACGGCAACTCCCTCGGCCTGCCCAACATCGGTGGCGAGACCGTCTTCGACGCCTGCTACGAGGGCAACCCGCTGGTCAACGCCCTCTGCGTGGGCGTGATGAAGCACGAGGACATCAAGCGCGCCGTGGCCCCCGGCCCCGGCAACAAGGTGATCCTCTTCGGCGCCCTCACCGGCCCGGACGGCATCGGCGGCGCGTCCGTCCTGGCGTCCGCGACCTTCGACGAGGAGTCGCACACCAAGCGGCCGTCGGTCCAGGTCGGCGACCCGTTCATGGAGAAGCTGCTCATCGAGTGCTGCCTGGAGCTGTTCCGCGAGGACCTCGTGGTCGGCATCCAGGACCTCGGCGCCGCCGGCGTCTCCTGCGCGACGACGGAGCTGGCCGCCGCCGGCACCGGCGGCATGTACGTCGACCTCGACGCCGTCCCGCTGCGCGACGCGACCCTGCGCCCTGAGGAGATCCTCATGAGCGAGTCGCAGGAGCGCATGATGGCGGTCGTGTCGCCCGACAAGGTCGACCGCTTCATGGAGATCTGCCGCCGCTGGGAGATCCCCGCCACCGTCATCGGCCAGGTCACCGACACCCGCCGCCTCGTCATGACGTGGCGCGGCGAGACGATCGTCGACATCCCGCCGGTCACCGCCGCCGACGAGGGCCCGGTCTACGAGCGGCCGTTCGAGCCCCCGAAGGACCTCGGCGCCCTCCAGTCCGACACCCCGGGCCGGCTGACCCGCCCGTCCAACGGCGACGAGCTGCGCCGCACCGTGCTGTGGCTCGCGGGCTCGCCGAACCTGGCGAGCAAGACGTGGGTGACCTCGCAGTACGACCGGTACGTGCTGGGCAACACCGTCCTCGCCATGCCGGACAACGCGGGCGTCGTCCGGATCGACGACGAGTCGGGCCTCGGCATCGCGCTGTCCCTGGACGGCAACGGCCGCTACACCCGGCTCGACCCGTACTCGGGCGCGCAGCTCGCGCTGTCCGAGGCGTACCGCAACGTGGCCGCCACCGGCGCCCGCCCCCTCGCCGTGACGAACTGCCTGAACTTCGGCTCCCCCGAGGACCCGGGCGTCATGTGGCAGTTCGCCCGCGCCGTCGAGGGCCTCGCCGACGCCTGCCAGTACCTCGGCATCCCGGTGACCGGCGGCAACGTCAGCTTCTACAACCAGACCGGCACCACGCCGATCAACCCGACCCCGGTCATCGGCGTCCTCGGCGTCCACGACGACGTCCGCCGCCGCGTGAACATGGCGCTCACCTCCGACGGCGCCACGATCGCGCTGCTCGGCGAGACCCGCGAGGAGTTCGGCGGCTCCGAATGGGCGCACGTCGTCTACAACCACCTCGGCGGCCTGCCGCCGCTGGTGGACCTGAAGGCGGAGGCGGCCCTCGCCTCGGTCATGGTCACCGCGATCCGCGAGGGCCTCCTGACGGCCGCCCACGACCTGTCGGACGGCGGCCTCTCGCAGACCCTGGTGGAGTCCTGCCTGCGCGGCGGCCTCGGCGCCCGGATCACCCTGCCCGGCGACCCGTTCGTCACGCTGTTCAGCGAGTCGGTGGCCCGCGCCATGGTCGCGGTCCGTCCCGGCGGCGAGGCCCGCCTGGCGGCCCTCTGCGAGTCGGCGGGCGTCCCGGTCACCCAGATCGGCGTCGCCGGCGGCGACACGCTGACCGTCGCCGGCCGCGGCCCGGAGGGCGACCAGCAGGAGCTGTTCTCCATCCCCCTCGCCGAACTCCGCGAGGCCAACGAGCGCATGCTCCCCAGCTACGCGAACTGACCCGCACGACCACAGAAGGGCGCCCCACCCGGGCGGCCCGGGCGGGGTTCCATGTAAAGCTGCGCCCCGCGCTACCCCCCCCCCCCCCGGCCCGCCCCCCCCCGCACGCGCGGCGGCCCCAGGCGCCCGAGCGCCCCGCCCAACCCCCCCAGCCCAACGCCCCCACCCCCCCCCCACCCCCTAACCCCCCCCCACCCCCACCGCCGGCCCCCCCCCCGGGCCCCCCTTCTCGTCTTCCATTGAACGCATGCCCCCTGCGATCCGCACCGCCACCGAGGCCGACGCCCCCGCGATCGCGCGCCTGCACCTGGCCTCGTACCGCGCCGCCTACCGCGGCCTTCTCCCGGACGGTTTCCTCGCCGCCTACGATGCGGCCGAACGCGAGCACCGCTGGCTGGAAAGGCTCCGTGACCCGTCCCGCGCCACGTTCGTCACCGCGCCCGCCATAGTCGCCTTCGCCGAAATCGGGCCCTCCCACGACGGCCCTCGCACGGGCGAACTGCTGGCCCTGCACGTGGCCGAGTCGCATTGGCGGCAAGGAATCGGCGGCGCCCTCCACGCCCGCGCCCTCAACGCCCTTTCCGGCCTCGGCCACGAAAGCGCCGTCCTCTGGGTCCTCGACGGCAATCAGCGCGCCTGCGCCTTCTACGAGGCCGCCGGCTGGGCCTTCACCGGCGAGACCCGCCACCGGAACGTCCGCGGCACACCCGTCGACGAACTCCGCTACCGCCGCGAGTTGCGCCCGCACCGTAGCCTGCCGGTGTGAAGGAGATCGTGACGTACGTCGAGATGACCGACCGCGCGCAGCTGGTCGCGGCCGCCCCCATCCCCGGCCTGTCCCTGGCGCCCCTGGACCGGACCTCGCCCCTCGTCCCGGACATCCTCGCCCGCGTCGGCGCACCATACGGCTGGAAAAGCTCCCGCCGCACCCCGGAGGAATGGCGGGCCTGGTTCGACGAGAACCCCCGCCGGACGTTCGGCCTGCTGTTCTTCACCGGCGAGCACGCCGGCATCGTCGCCTACGACCCCCAGGACCACGAGGTCGAGATCAAGAGCTTCGGCCTGCTCCCCGATTTCGTCGGCAAGGGCCTCGGCGGCTACGCGCTGACCCTGGGCATCCAGCACGCCTGGGAACTGTCCCCGACGGCCGCCCGGGTCTGGCTCCACACCTCGTCCTTCGACCATCCCAACGCCCTCCCGAACTACCACCGCAGAGGTTTCCGCACTTTCAAAACCGAAGAGACCACCCGCTCCTGAACCATTCGTCCTTCATCTCGAATGCACGGCAGGGATCCCAAGAATTTCCGCGAGCGCCCCAAACACCTCCTCGACGAAGCCGCCGGTGGTCATGAGGGCCTGCACGATGCTCCCGGTTTCGGCGTGGTGACCCGCCTCGGCCGACCACAGCGCCGCACGGCGCGCGGTTTCCTCGACCGGGCCGCACATTTCGGTGAGCGCGGTACGAAGCTCTTCGCGTTCCCGCATGTAGTCCGGGTCGTCCTCAAGTACGCGAGGGGTCTCCTCACCCTCCACCCACTCGACGACCGGCAGGACGAGGTGCGCCAGGACGCCCTCGATCTCGAGCACCGCCGACCAGGCCCCGTTCACGGGGTCCGCGCCGAGAACGCACGCGCCGTCGCTGTCGAGGACGAAGGCGCCGAGCACGGGCCGGGCGGTCTCGCACATCACCTCGATGAGCACCGTCCGCCAGTCGAGGTCCTGGTCGTGGCGGAACTGGACGCCTTGCCAGCCGTCACCGTGGACCCAGGAGTCCATGCCGAGGGCGGCCCAGGAAGACAACGCGTCCAGCGTCTCGGCGTGCCGTTGGGACCGTAGAAAGGCGACCGTGCCCCAGAACCCCACCCCAAAACGCTCAGAAGACCGAGATGTGGACGTGGTCGTAGTGGTTGGCGGTTACGCCGCCGCGGTTCTCCATCGTGCGCCAGCCGGGGCTGCGGAGGTCGTAGATGCGCTGGCGCCAGATGATGTACTTGATGCCCAGGGCGCTCGCGTGGGCGATGGCGTAGGCGGCGGTGGCGTCGCCGTGGGCCTTGGCGGCGCCGGTGGCCATGACGCCGCCGGTGGTGATCATGAAGTCGCAGGCGTGGCCGGTGCCGTGGTCCTGCGGGTCGCCGGTGGTGCGGACGCAGCCGATCGTGGGGAAGGGGCCCTCTTCCTGGTCGATGACGTTCTTGACGTTCAGCATGCGCGGGGTGACGCCGCCCATGCCGACGCTCGGTGACTGCGGCTTGTACTTCTTGACCAGGGCCTCGACGCGCTTCTTCTGGCCCAGCAGGTCCTTGATCTCCTTCTGCAGCTCGGTGATCTTCTGCTGGGCCTGCTCGTGCGCCTTGGCCTGCTCGTCGACGAGCTTGCCGATCTGCGCGACCTTCGCCGTCTTGTTCTGCGCGAGGTGCTCGATGAGGGTGTAGCCGCTCAGCATGTCGGACGCGTTGCCCGCGGCGAGCATGGAGATGGTGGGGCCCTGGCCGTCCGTCATGTACTGGGTGGCGGCCATCTGGGCGACGAGGGAGCGGGCGTCGTTGAGGTCGCCCTGCAGGCTCTCGGACTTCTGCAGCGCCTTCTTCGCGGCGTACTGGGCGTCCCTCAGCTTGGCGAGGTCGCCGCCGTAGGCCTTGTCGAGCTTGGCGATCTGGGCGTTCATCTTGGCGAATTTTCCGCTGTCGCCGGGGTCGGACGGCAGGGCGGCGGGGGTGCGCGGCGCGGCGGCGGAGGAGGGGGCGGCGGTGCCGGCCAGCGGCAGGGCGACGGCGACGAGGGCCAGGACCGCGCGCCGGGTTCGTCTCCGGAGGGTGGAGGTGGGGGACTCCACGTCTTCTCCTCTCCGGCCGGACCCGGGGGCGCCCGGCCGAATGCCAACGGACGGCGAGGGGGGCCGTCCTTGTCCTCGCCAAGGGTAAACGGCTGTGACGGGTGGGACGGTTCAACGCCCAAGAAGCCCGGCCCCCCGTGGGGGAGCCGGGCCATCCTACGGGAGGGTCAGAGGTTGCTCTTGTAGAGCAGCCGGTTGGCCTGGCTGCGCATGCGCCCGAGGACGTTCTTGGTGGAGTTGTCGTTCAGCCACTTCTGCACCGTGGGGAAGGTCGCCTTGGGGTGCGTCTGCAGGTAGAGGGCGGCGGTGCCGGCGACGAACGGCGAGGCCATGGACGTGCCGCTCTCCAGGCCGGTCGTGTTGCCGGGCAGCGTCGACCGGATGTCGTAGCCGGGGGCGTTGATGTCCACGCACTTGCCCCAGTTGGAGAAGGTGGCGCGGTTGTCGTAGGACGTGGTGGCGCCGACGGCCATGACCCAGCCCGCGCCGGACGGCGAGGACTTGCACGCGTCGGCGTTCTCGTTGCCCGCCGCGACGGAGACGAACACGCCGGACCGGGACAGGTTCTCCACGGCGGTGTTCAGGGCGGCGGACTTGGGCGCGCCGATCGAGATGTTCGCGACGGCCGGCTTGGCGGCGTGGGTGCGCAGCCACTGCGCGGCGGACACGAGGTCGGACACGTAGCCCGTGCCGTCGCAGTCGAGGACGCGGAGCGCGCGCAGCTTGACGCCCTTGGCGACGCCGTAGGTGCTCGAGCCGATGATGCCGGCGACGTGGGTGCCGTGGCCGTTGCAGTCGGCGCCGTTGCCGTTGTAGGTGGGAGCGACCCACGCGATGGCGGCGCGGCCGCCGAACTGCGAGTGGGTGACGTCGAGGCCGGAGTCGATGACGTAGGCGGTGACGTCCTTGGCCAGCGAGGTGTAGTGGTAGCTCTTCGACAGCGGCCGCTTGCGCTGGTCGATGCGGTCGAGGCCCCAGGGCGCGGAACCCTGCGTCCCCTGGGCCTTCATGACCTGGTCCTGCTCGATGGCGGCGACGCGGCTGTCATGGCGAAGCTTGTCGAGCTGGGCGCCGGTCAGCTTCGCGGCGAAGCCGTTGAGGACGCCGTCGAAGCGCTGCGCGCCGGTGGCCTTCACCTTGTTGACGGCCGACTCGGCGGACGCGCCCTTCTTCAGGGTGACGATGTAGCGGCCGGGCACGGGGGTGCCCTCGGCGGCGGTCACCTTGACGAGGGAGGGGGAAGAGGAGTCCGCGAGGACGGGGAAGGCCGCCGCGCCGCCGACGCACGCCGCGACGACGCCGGCCAACAGGAGCCTCCGGTGGACAGCCCGCAAGGCGTGTCTCCTTCTGCCGGGGGGCCGCGCTCTCGGCGGCCCGTCAGAGGATCGAGGATTCGATCGAGGGGAAACCCTAGCGGAACTACTCTGATAAAGACCGCAAAAGTGGACGGGTCGGACGGGCTGCACGGCGGCCGGAGTCGGCCGTCAACCGGAAGGCCGCGTCAGGAGACGGTTCCGATCCGGTCGCGCGCCCGGCCCTGTCGCACGCCCCCGCGCGCGCCCGGGGACGTCGCGAGCGGGCGAGGGCGGGGTCAGCCGCGCGACAGCTTTCCGGAGTAGGCGAGGTTCGTGCCGGGCTTGTTCCACGCGTACTGGAGCGTCCCGTCCGCCATCCGCTTGATCTGGACGGTCCCGGGCGTGCAGGGCGCCGGGATGGCGAGGTCCATGGTCAGGTTGCTCTGCGTGCCGCTCTTGAGCGTGAGCGTTCCGGTGCAGCGCTCCTGCGGGTAGACCGCCCGCGCGGTGGTGGCCCCGGTCTGGAACGTCACCTCGACGGGGAAGGACGCGTGCTGGGCGGTGTTCACCACCGTGCCCTTCCAGGTGCCCGCGAACGGGCCGGGGACCGTGCTCACCGGCTGGTTGGCGGACGTGTTGGTCTGGTTAGTCGGCGGGTCGCCGTCGTCCTTCAGTTGCGGCCACAGCACGAGCACGATGATGGCGATGCCCACGCCCACGCCGATGACGAGGGACAGCGCGACGCCCAGGACGTGGTTGCTGGGCCGGCGCATCCGGCCGAGGGCGAGGAGCGCCGACGCCTTCCGGTCGCCACCGCCGCCCTGCTCGGCCCGCAGGCCGGGGATGAAGTGCGACGCCGTCGTCGAGTCCGGCGCGTCCGGCATGCCCGGCGCGTCCGGCATGTCGAGGGGGTCGAACATGGCGGTCGGGGCCGGGTCGGACGGGCCGGGGGCCTCCGGGACGGCGCTCAGCGTGGCCGTGGCGTCCGCCGACGGGGCGATCACGTTGAACGTGGTGGTCGCCTCGAAGGCGGCGGGGTCCAGATCGGGTGCGGACGGCGCCGCGCCACCGGAACCGACGGGGCCTTCCGGCTCGGGCTTCTGCTTGTCCTTCCCCAGGGAAGTGGAGGAGAGGAACTGCGAGAGCTTCCGGAAGGGACGCGACGGGGGCGGATGGAACGCGTGCCGGGCCGTCGCGGGCGGCGGCTGCATCTGCGGCGCGTTGCCGGGAGGCGGGGGCATGAACCCCTGGTGAGGCGGCGGCCCCTGGGGAGCACCCATGGGCGCGCCTACGGGACCGCCCATAGGCATCCCCATAGGGACGCCCATAGGCGAGTGCGGCGGCCCGGGCGGCATGGGCGCGGGCCCAGCGCCGGGAGGCGGCGGCCCTTGCGGTGCGGGCGGTCCCTGCGGTGCGGGCGGTCCCTGCAGGGGCGGCCCTTGCGGCGGTGGTGGTCCCTGCGGTGGGGGAGGCGGTGCGGTGGGCTGCCCTAGGCCGGTGCGCGGTGGCGGCGGTTGGACCGGCGGCTGCGCCGGAGGCTGGGCGGGCTGAGAGGGCGGCGGCGGTGGGGAAGCCTGCGCGGCCGGTACGACGCTCGTGGCGAGCGCACGGCCCTCGTCCACCATCGACGCGGGCAGGCGCCCCGCGAGCGCGCTGCTCTCCGCAAGGAGCCGTTCGAGCAACTGCTTGGCGGTGGGACGTGCGGCGGGGTCCTTGACGAACGCGTCGCGCATCACCTCGCGCAGTGACGGCGGCGCCTCCGACAGGTCCGGCTCCTCGTAGATGATGTGCTGCATCACCTCGGACGGGGAGCCGTCCCCGAAGGGCGCCTTGCCCGTCGCCGCGAAGAGCATGGTGGCGGCCCAGGCGAAGACGTCGGCGGCGGGGCCGATGCCGCTGCCGCTGAGTTGCTCGGGCGCCTTGTAGGCGGGGTCTTCGGTGATGCGTCCGGTGGGCGCGGCGTTAACGGCCTCCAGCGCGCGCGCTATCCCGAAGTCGGCCATCCGGGGGCCGTTCCTGCCGAGCAGGATGTTCCCCGGCTTCAGCCCGTGATGGACGGCGCCCGCCCGGTGGACGGCGGCCAGCGCGACCGCCGCACCGACGGCCACGCGTTCCACTACGGCGCCGCCGCGCTTCCCTTCCTCGTCCACGAGCTGCTGCAGGGAAGGACCGTCCACCCACTCGCTCACCACGTAGGGGCGGTCGCCCTCCACGTCGGCGCTCAGGATCGCCGCCGTGCAGAAACCGGCGACCTTCTGGGCGGACGCGAAGGCGTTGGCGAACCGGGAGCGCGCCACGGGCTCGCCGCTCAGCCGGACGTGCAGGAGCTTCACGGCGACGAAGCCGCCCGCAGGGTCCCTGCCGAGGAAGACGGCGCCCTGCTCGCCGACGCCCAGCCGGCCCGTGACCTCGTACGAGCCGAGCCGTCGCGGGTCACCGGGCTGCAGGGGCAGCGCCTCGGGCATCTGACGAACCTCCGTGTCCTCCGGGGACCGCGTCCCCGGCTTCCCCGTTCCTTTCAAGTCCCCATGCGTGCCTGCTACCGGGGTCCATTTTTACCGTGTGTGAGGCGTTCGGGTGCCATCGATGGCCGAGCGCCCCGCCCCACCGCCGCCGGGAACCGCCGCCGAACACCCTCGCAGGCCGTCCCCGCGCACCTCCGTGCGGGCGGCCTCCCGCTCCTTCCGCCTGCGGCGACCCGGTAGCGTCGGGACGGTGCCGCGAACACCGCTCTCCACCGCCGTGCTGAACGAGCAGCGCGCCGCCCTGGGCCTGCCGCCTTTCCCCGGCCCGGACGAGGCCGCCGCGCTGCGCCGCGCGGCCCTGGAGACCGTGCTGGCGGCCCTGGACGCGGGCAAGGACCCGGCCCGGGACGTGTCCCGCCCGGTCGTCCGCGGCGCCGTCCGGTTCCTGCTCGACCGGCTCGCGGAGCTGGCGCCGGGCCGGTCGGTCGAGGTGCGCGTCCCTCCGCACGCCGCCGTGCAGTGCATCGCCGGCCCGCACCATACCCGGGGAACCCCGCCGAATGTGGTGGAGATGGACGCCGGGACCTGGATCGCGCTGGCGACGGGACGGCTGAGCTGGGCGGACGCCGTCGCCGCCAACCGGGTGCGGGCCAGCGGCGCGCGCGCGGACCTGTCCGCGCAGGTCCCGCTGCCGCTCGGCTGATCCGGTTTCCCGAGCCTGACCTGCCATATCGGGCGCCGTGTCCGTTTCGTGCCTTGCCTGGCGCGCCGGGCGCTGCGAGCGTGGGGGCCGACCGTCGGGGCACCGCATCGGCGAGAGGCCGTGCAGGAGGTGGACCCGTGCTCGTTGCGCATTGGACGTTCGACGTCGCGACCGTCGACGGCCGCCGGGTGGCGGACGCCGCCGGGGGCGGGCCGGTCGCGGAGCTGAACGAGTCCGCGCAGATCGTCCCGGGACGGCACGGGGAGGCGCTGAGCCTGGACGGCCAAGGCCGGGCGCTGATCCCCGCGATGCCGCAACTGGTGCTGAGCCAGGTGTTCGGGTTCAGCGTGGCGTTCTTCGTCCGGGTGGAGGAGGAGCCGACCGGCGAGTGGCGGAGCCTGCTCTACAAGCCGGTGGCGGAGAGCGATGCGCGCGCGCTCGGCATGTGGCTCTACCCGGACGCCATGCGCATGCGCGTGCAGTTGTTCACCATCAAGGGCCCTGAGTACGTGGACAGCCACGCGAGGCCGCCCCTGGGGGAGTGGACCCACGTCGCCTTCGTCGTGGACCAGGAAGGCATGTTCCTCTACATCAACGGCCGTCTCGACACGGGCATGTCCCTGGAGCACGCCGTCGTGACGCCCGCCGGGCCCATCTACCTGGGCAGCGAACCCACCAAGCCCGGTTTCGGCGGCCTGATGGACGATTTCCGGGTCTACGCGTCGCCCCTGAGCGCCGAGGCGGTGGCCGCCCTCGCCGTCCCGGAAGCGGGCTGACGAGCGGTCCGGCTCAGGGAGCCGGCGTATCGCGGACGAACGGGAACTCGTGCTCCACGCATCCTTGGCGCGCCGCGTCGTCCGGGTAGCGGGACGTGTCCCCGCACATCGCCGCCTTGCTCAGCAGCCAGGACAGCGCCAGGGCGCCCACCACGACGGCTATCCCGGAGCACACGATCCCCGCCACAGCGGGCCACCGCTCGGACCGCCCGCGGACGAGGGCGACCGTCCCCAGGACGAGCCCCACGAGCGCCGGGATCAGCCCCAGGAGGCACAGGGCGAGCCCTAGGAGCCCGACGATGCCGAGCACCAGGGAGGCCCGTGCCAGCCCGCTCCGCCTGGGCGGAGCCGGAGGCGAATAGGTCTGGTACCCAGGCAGCGTCATGCGTCCCTCCACGTGTCGGCCACCAGATTTGCGCGCGGACGCTGAAAGCCGTGCTCGCGGGGAGTAAAGGTCGCTTAAGGAGATCCACCGATCCGAGCAGGTGAAGGGGGCATCTAGACTGACTGGTGTGCCTCTCCGTGACGGACGTCTGAGCCACGACATCGATCCCTCCGACCGCCCCCCGCAGGACGCCTGCGGTGTGTTCGGCGTCTGGGTCCCCGCGGACCAGGCGCCGAGGGCGGAAGTGAGCAAGCTCACCTACTACGGCCTGTACGCGCTCCAGCACCGCGGGCAGGAGTCGGCGGGCATCGCGGTAAGCGACGGCTCCCGGATCGTCGTCTACAAGGACATGGGCCTGGTCGCCCAGGTCTTCGACGAGTCGGTGCTGAACACCCTGCGCGGCCACATCGCCGTGGGCCACTGCCGCTACTCCACGACCGGCTCGCCGACGTGGGAGAACGCGCAGCCCACGTTCCGCTCGACCGAGGCGGGCGGGCTGGCGCTGGTGCACAACGGCAACCTGATCAACACCCCGGACCTGGCCGCCCGGCTGGAGCCGGGGGTGCTGACCGCCACCACCGACACCGAGGTCCTGACCGCGCTGCTGGCCACCCGCGACGGCGGCCCGCTCGCGGCGGCGCGCGAGATCCTGCCGGTGACGCGCGGCGCGTACTCCCTGGTCTTCATGGACGAGGGGATCCTGTACGCGGCGCGCGACCCCGAGGGGATCCGCCCGCTGGTGCTGGGCTCGCTGGAGGACGGCGGCTGGGTGGTCGCGTCCGAGACCGCCGGTCTCGACATCGTCGGCGCCCGGTTCGTCCGGGAGATCGAGCCCGGCGAGCTGATCGCGATCGACGGCGAGGGCGTCCGCTCCGAGCGGTTCGCCGAGCCGCGGCCGAAGGGCTGCCTGTTCGAGTACGTGTACCTGGCCAGGCCGGACACCACGATCGCCGGGCGCAGCGTCCAGGCGACGCGGGTCGAGGTCGGCCGCCGGCTGGCCCGCGAGCACCCCGTCGAGGCCGACCTGGTCATCCCGACGCCGGAGTCGGGCACCCCGGCCGCGATCGGCTACGCCGAGGCGTCCGGCATCCCCTACGGCCAGGGCCTGGTGAAGAACTCCTACGTCGGCCGGACGTTCATCCAGCCGTCGCAGACGATCCGCCAGCTCGGCATTCGGCTGAAGCTGAACCCGCTGCGCGAGGCGATCGAGGGCAAGCGCCTGGTGGTGGTGGACGACTCGATCGTCCGCGGCAACACCCAGCGCGCGATCGTGGGGATGCTGCGGGACGCGGGCGCCAGGGAGGTGCACGTGCGCATCTCCAGCCCGCCCGTGTCGTGGCCGTGCTTCTACGGCATCGACTTCGCCACGCGGGCCGAGCTGATCGCCGGGAACCTGTCGGTGGAGGAGATCCGCGACTCCATCGGCGCCGACACGCTCGGCTACATCTCGCTGGACGAGCTGATCTCCGCGTCGCGGATCCCCAAGGACAACCTGTGCCGGGCCTGCTTCGACGGCGTCTACCCCATCCCGGTGGAGGACGCCGCCCGCGGCAAGCACCTGCTGGAGGTCACCCGATGACCTCGTACGAGGCCGCCGGCGTGGACATCGCGGCGGGCGAGCGCGCCGTCGAGCTGATGAAGTCGCGGGTGGCGCGCGCGCGGCGTCCCGAGGTCGTGGACGACGCCAGCGGCTTCGCGGGCCTCTTCGACGCGTCCGCCTTCCTGCGCTACAAGCGGCCCCTGCTCGCGACGTCCACGGACGGCGTCGGCACCAAGGTCGACCTGGCGCGGCGCCTCGGCGTCTACGACACGGTGGGGCACGACCTCGTCGGCATGGTCATCGACGACCTCGCCGTATGCGGCGCCGAACCGCTGTTCATGACGGACTACATCGCCTGCGGCAAGGTCGTGCCGGAGCGCATCGCCGACATCGTCGGGGGTATCGCGGACGGCTGCGCCCTCGCGGGCTGCGCCCTGGTCGGCGGCGAGACCGCCGAGCACCCCGGCCTGCTGGAGGCGGACGAGTTCGACATCGCCGGCGCCGGGACGGGCGTGGTGGAGGCCGGAGAGCTGCTGGGGCCGGACCGTGTCCGCCCCGGGGACGCGGTCATCGCCATGGCGTCGTCCGGCATCCACTCCAACGGGTACTCGCTCGTCCGCCACATCCTGGCCACGACCGACCTCGCGCTGGAGTCGCAGCCGTCGGAGCTGGACCGTCCGCTCGGTGAGGAACTGCTCACACCGACCCGCATCTACGCGCAGGACTGCCTGGCCCTGACCCGGGCCGGGGGCGTCCGGGCGTTCGCCCACATCACGGGCGGGGGGCTGGCGGCGAACCTGGCGCGGTCCCTGCCGCCGACCGCGGACGCCGTGCTGCGCCGCTCGTCGTGGGAGGTGCCCGCGCTGTTCCGGGTCCTGCAGGACCACGGCGACGTGCCGCAGGCGGAGATGGACAAGACGTTCAACCTGGGCGTGGGCATGGCCGCCATCGTCGCCGCCGAGGCCGCCGACGAGGCGCTGCGGCTGCTGGCGTCGCGCGGCGTGCCGTCCTGGGCCCTCGGTGAGGTCACCGAGGGCGCCGGCCGGGCCGACTTCGCCTGACCCGTCCGGAAGCGACCGTCCGATCCGTCGATCAAGCGACCTGCCGTCCGATCCGTCCCGCCCGGGGTTCCGGGTGGGACGGCGGAGGCGCTCAGCGCGACGCTGGGACGCCAGGGAGACCCGTGGGTCGGCTGATGCGCCGGAGACGCCGGACGTGGCCCCAGGCGGTTCTCAGCCGCGCGGGGCGGTGCTCAGGAGCGCCGGGGACCGGATGCCCGAAACCGAACAAACGCCACTGCCCGCGGGTGCGGGCAGTGGCGTGTTGTCAGCCGGTCAACCGGAGGTGCCGTCCTTGCGGTCTTCGGTCCCGTAGTCATCGGCGAAGTCCGCGTACTTCTCGGCGAGCTCATCGTAGGAGTCGTCACCGGAGTCGTTGACCCCGAGTTCGTGCTTCAGGCGGTCGAGGTCTGTACCGCCGCTGTTGTACTTGAGCTGGCGGGCAACCTTCACCTGCTTGGCCTTGGCTCGGCCGCGACCCATTGGCTCGACCCCCTCGATGGTCAGGGCTTTCGTGGGCCCATCAACGCGCGCGTGTACCACACGAACCGGTGCCTGATGAGCCATGCGTCAGTCACGGATACAACCGTACCCGTTTTGCGCCCGGCTCGGTACATCGACGGTACGTGGCGGCGCTCTTGTTGCTGAGACTCCAGTGTATCCGGTGGTCAGGGCCGCCCTACAGTGCGGCGGCAAGGCGCCCGCGACACGCGCGCGAGAGCGGCCGCCATCGGCGGAAACGCGGCGGACCGCCGCGGAGCCGGCCGTACCGGCCCCGCGGCGGCCCGGATCACCGTCCGCTCGGAGGGGTCCGTCCGCTCAGAGGAGAATGCCGCGCAGGCGTCCGATCTCGGACATCCGCCGTTCGGCGAGCCGGTCGGCGGCCACCGCCGGCGGGACGCCCTCGTCGGCGGCCAGCGCGAAGATCTTCCGGGTCGTGTCGTAGATCCCCGCCGCGCGCGCCTTCGCCCGGTCGAAGTTGAAGCCCTCGATCTCGTCCGCCACCTGGATCACGCCGCCGGAGTTCACCACGTAGTCGGGCGCGTACAGCACGTCACGGTCCGCGAGGCGCTTCTCGATGCCGGAGTGGGCGAGCTGGTTGTTGGCCGCCCCGCACACCACCTTCGCGCTCAGCACCGGCACCGTGTCGTCGTTGAGGGACCCGCCGAGCGCACACGGCGCGTACACGTCCAGCTCCGTGCGGACCATCTCGTCCTTGTCCGCGACGACGTCCACCTCGGGGTGCAGCGCCTGGACGCGCTCCACCGCCGCTTCGCTGACGTCGCAGATGACCACGTCCGCGCCGTCCTCGCGCAGGTGCTCCACCAGCCTGTGGCCGACCTTCCCGACGCCCTCCACGCCGACCCTCTTGCCGCGCAGGGACGGCGTGCCCCACACCGTCTCCGCCGCGGCGCGCATGCCCTGGAACACGCCGTACGCGGTGAGGATCGACGAGTCGCCCGCGCCGCCGTGCGCGACCGTCCGCCCCGTGACGAACCGGCACTCCCGCGCCACCACGTCCATGTCCTCGCTGTACGTGCCGACGTCGCACGCCGTGTAGTAGCGGCCGTTGAGCGACTGGACGAACCGTCCGTACGCCCTCAGCAGCGCCTCCGACTTGTCCTTGGCGGGGTCACCGATGATGACGGCCTTGCCGCCGCCGAGGTCCAGCCCCGCCATGGCGTTCTTGTAAGCCATGCCGCGGGACAGGTTCAGCACGTCGGTGAGCGCCTCCTCCTCCGACCCGTACGGGTAGAAGCGGGTGCCGCCCAGCGAGGGGCCGAGCGCGGTGGAGTAGATCGCGATGATCGCGCGCAGGCCGCTGGCCTCGTCCTGGCAGAAGACGACCTGCTCGTGTCGGGGCTCTGTGCCCTTGTGGGGCGACCCGAAGACATTAGGCACGGTAGTGCCCTCCTCTCTGTCTGTAGATCAGACTAAGGGGCGCGGTATGGCGTGTTCGCGGCAGCGTTCGTCCGGTCTCATGTCACGATGCGGTGGTGTTTCCGTACGCGGCGTACCTACGGATATATGAACCGGTGACCGCCTTCCCGGAGCCCGCGCGGACCCTGTGGACGGCCTATGCCGACTCCAGGCGGCGGCCCCGCCGGATCCACGCGCTCGGCGCCGAGCACGACGACGCGGCGCGCCGGGTCGTCGGCGTGCCGCCGGAGGTCGTGCCGGACCGGGAGAGCCGGGACGCCTACGTCCGGCGTGTCGGCGACACGATCTACATCTGCCCGTGGGAGACGCGGCTGCGGTCCTGGCTGGCGTTCGAGCGGTTCCGCGGGGAGCACGCGGCGGCGCTCGCGGCCGCGTTCGTCCCGCCGCCGCTGGCCGAGCGGGTCGTGCGCGAGTTCGAGCAGTGGAAGCGGGCGGGGCGCTCGCTGCGGCCGCACATCCTGACCAGCACGTGGCACGTGCCGCTGGACTGGTTCGTGCCGTTCGCCCGCGGGGAGCGGTGCCTGATGCTGGGCGCGCCGGGCGCCGGATACGGCCCGGAGGAGGACGCGTCCCAAGAACAAGCAGGTCATGGCCCTGCGACGGCGGCTCCTGCGCGTACTCTCATCTACGTCACCTCGATGGGGGAGGCGCGCCGCCGGGTCGCCGCCGCCCTCCCGGTGGTGCGCGAGACCCTCGGCGACGGGTCGGGAGAGGTCTTCCTGCTGTCGGCGGGCCGGCTGGACACGCTCGCCCGGTGGCTCGGGGAGTTCCATCCGCGGGCGCTGGTCGAGCTGGACTACGGCGGCCTCGTCCATCTGCTGGACGACCGGACGCTGCAGGGGGACGAGTCGGTCGCGGAGATGGCCGTCGCGCTCACCGGGATGGAGCGCGGTGAGGTCGAGCTGACCGTGGCGATGTACAAGCGTCTCCTCGCGCGCTGGAGGCCCGTACGGGCCCTCGAATCGGCGAACTAAAACAAATTTCCCGAATCCGCGCGCGATACGACTATACGTGTCGCTAGAATCACGCAGCGTGACCCAGTCATCACCGGACACGCGCAGCTCCCGGCCTCGGCGGGGATGTTTGCACGCAACTACCGCCAGGAACTTGCTTGTTGCGCTGAGTGGTGGCAAGGTTACACGTTGTGATGTCATAGTGGCTCTTTCGGGCCATAGGGGACATCAGTGACCGCGCGAGGATCAATCGCAGGATCGCTGTCATCGGTCCACGGAGGAGAGGCCGCAAACATGTCAGCACGTACGCCAGAGGCCGAGCCCCTGCTGACGCCGGCGGAGGTGGCGACGATGTTCCGCGTCGACCCCAAGACCGTCACGCGGTGGGCGAAGGCGGGGAAGCTCACGTCCATCCGCACGCTCGGGGGGCATCGGCGCTACCGCGAGGCGGAGGTGCGCGCGCTGCTGGCGGGCATTCCGCAGCAGCGGTCGGAGTAGCCGCTCCGGCCGGCCGGGCTCGAACCGAGCCCTGCCGGAAGCACCCGGCCGAACAACTGGGGGGGCGGTCAGGAGGCCCCTCGACGGCCTCGCACGTCGATTACGCGCGAGGACGCCGCAGCGGCCTCCTGGACGAACGGGCCGGGACCACGGTCATCCGAGAATCGCGGTCCCGGGCCGATCACCGTCCGGTCTGGATGTCCCGCTCGCGAACCGCGGGCGGGACAATCCTTTTCCCGACCCCGGTCTCGACCCCGGTCCCGCTCTCGCCCCCGGCCCGCGCCGGAGCGCACGGGGCGTGACCGGATGAGGTCAGCCGATCTTCCCGTTGTGGCAGGACGGGGCGCGGCTCAGACGCTCATCTCTTCCTGGGCGAGACGGTCGAACAGGGCGCCGGTCGACGGGTCGTGCTTGCCCGCCACGTGCAGCATCACCACGAGCTGGTCCACCACGAGGGCCTCCAGCTCGGGGCGGGACACGTCGCGGTTGTCCAGCCAGTCCAGGCCCGCGGTCTCCACGGACGCCATCCACGAGCGCAGCGTGATGCGCAGGATCGGCGGCGGGGTCTCCACGTCCAGCGAGTGCAGGATCCGGTCCAGCAGGAGCTGCCGGATGCCGTCGACGATCTCGCCGACCTCGCCGGAGCGGTCCGCGGGCCCGCCGCGCAGCAGCGCCGTGTAACCGGCCGCGTGGCTCTCCACGAAGTCGAAGTAGCGCTCCAGCGACACCCGCAGCCGCTCCAGCGGCTTGCCCTCCGCCGGCGGCTCCAGCAGCACCGACAGCTGCTTGGCGGCGCTGCCGAGCGCCGCGAGGTACAGCTCGTACTTGCCGCCGAAGTAGTGGTAGACCAGCGCGCGCGAGGCGCCCGCGGCGGCCGCGACGTCGTCGATCGAGATGTCCTCGGGCGAGCGCGTGCTGAACAGCTGCAGCGCCGCCTCGATCAGTTCCTCTCGCCGTTCGTCCACGCTGAGCCTGCGGCGTCCTTGCCCGCCGCCCTGCCGGCTCCGCGCCTTACCGCCGGCCACCCCACGTTCTGCCACCTGGGCAGCGTATCCGAGGGCGACCCGGGCGGGTCGCGGGCGCGTCCCGCGGGGCGGGCTTTTCACCGGGTCGTGATCACCCGCCGACACCGCTGTGATCCGGAACACCACAGGCCGCAACTGCCATTGTCGTATGCCCGTTACTCACTGTTGCGACGATATGGGGCGAAGGAGAGGCATCATGGCATCTCCTCCGCGGCGCAGGAGGTGCGCCGGCCCTCCGCGGCGTGCCGCCGCGGCAGGTCCGCCAAGACCCATGAGGCATGCCTAGGCCCCCCTGGACGGAGTGCCATGTCAGCTGGTGAAGCAAGCCCCCCGCACGAGACGCCGGTGGTGGGGGAGGGCGCGGTGCCCCCGCCGCGCGAGCCCGCCTCCGCGGCGCGCAGCGACGAGGGGAGGCCGGTGCCCGCGCCGAAGCCGACCATCCGCAACGTCGCCGAGCGGGCCGGCGTGTCGAAGTCGCTCGTGTCGCTGGTCATGCGGGGGTCACCGCACGTGAGCGAGCGGCGCCGGCAGGCGGTGCTGCAGGCGGCGCGCGAGCTCGGCTACCGGCCGAACGCGGTGGCGCGCAGCCTGGTCGAGGGCCGCACCCGGCTGATCGGGGCGATCGTCGCCGACCTGCACAACCCGTTCTTCGCCGAGTTCCTGGACGGCCTCCAGGAGAGCCTGCACGGCGCCGGGCTGCGGATGCTGGTCGGCAGCGGCCGCTGGGACCCGCTGTTCGAGGCGGAGGCCGTCGAGGCGTTCCTGGAGATGCGGGTGGACGGCCTCGTCCTGCTCAGCGTCGTCCCGGAGTCGCTGAAGGAGGCCGCGGCGAGCGTCCCGGTGGTGGTCGTCGGCGAGCGCGACGTCGTCGGGGTCGACATCGTGGTGGACGACGACGAGCTGGGCGCGAGCCTGGCCGTCGACCACCTGGTCGGCCTGGGGCACCGGCGGATCGCGCACATCGAGGGGGCGCGCTCGACGACCGCGCGGTACCGGCGGGCGGGCTACGAGAAGGCGATGCACCGGCACGGGCTGAGCGACGAGATCGTGGTCGAGCCCGGCGACTTCACCGAGGACGGCGGCTACCGGGCGACCCTGGAGCTGCTGCGCCGCGAGCGGCGGCCCACGGCGATCTTCGCGCCGAACGACCTGGTCGCCACCGGCGCGCTGTCGGCGGCGGACGAGCTGGACATGTCGGTGCCCGGTGAGCTGTCGATCGTCGGCTACGACAACACGCATCTCGCCGCGATCCGGCACATCTCGCTGACCAGCGTCGACCAGCCGCGCCGGGACATGGGGAGGGTGGCCGCGGAGCTGCTGACCGCGCGGATCGGCGACCCGTCCCGGGGGGCCAAGCAGAACCTCGTCGTCCCGCATCTGGTGATCCGTTCGACGACCGGCCCCGCTCCCGCCGTCTAGCGCGGCCCCCGTCCGGCGCGCACGCGCCCGCGAGCGCTCCCCTCACGCCTGCCTGCGGGCTCCCCTGGCGCCTCCCCAGGGGCTCCCTCGCGCCCGCCCGGGGCTCTCTGCCGCACCTGCCCGCGCGCGCTCGTCTCGCTCCGTCCGACGCTCCGGACGGTCCGTGTTCCTCGAAGTGGTGTGGTGCGGGTAAGGGGCTGGCCAAGCCTGCCGCATTCATCAGCCTCCTCCCCCTCGGCGGCGCCTTAATGGACTCACCGCTCGGCGTGGCGCGCGGGCGGCTCCTGTATGGGGCCGCCCGCGCGGCCGGGCGGTACGGGTAAGGGTCGTGTTCACCCAAGGGGGTTCAGCTCGTGCGTGATCCGGAACTGGTGTCGTGCGCGCAGCGCGCGGCGAGCGAACTGGAGCAGGCGTGGTCGCAGTGGCGGCACGCGCGCGGCCTGGCCGAGCAGGTCTCGGAGTCGGTCGCCAGTTACGTCGCCCATTCGATCGACCACCCCTGGGGGCGGCCTCGCGTGGTCCTCGGCCTGGACGCGGACGAGGCGCGCGCGCTGGCGGCGCTGCTGGGCAAGGAGGACCCGCTCCTCTGACCGGACCTCCCGGCGCGCGTACGGGCGAACCAGGGCCGTCCAGAGCCGTCCTCGTTGACCTGGTACGGCCGGAACTCGCCCTACCCGTTTCTCCGACTTCGTTTGACGAACTCCCGCGCGTGTGCAGACTGTCAGGGTCGGTAACGAAGTCATCACGGAGGACGGTCTGTGCGCATCCAACGAGGAGGCCCCGCGGTCGCCGGTCTCGCGCTGTGCCTCGGCGCACTGGCCGCGTGCGGCGGATCGGCCGGTGGGAAGGCGTCGCCGGCCGGTGACACCGCGGCGCCCCCGACCACGGGCGCGACGACGGGCACCTCGGCGGGCGGCCCCGTCTCGCCGCAGGGGTCCGGCGGGCACCCGCTGGCGGGCAAGGTCATCGTGATCGACCCGGGCCACAACGGCGGCAACGCCTCGCACCCGCGCGAGATCGCCAAGCCGGTGTACGTCGGCAACGGCACCAAGGAGTGCGACACCACCGGCACCGACACCGTCTCCGGCTACTCCGAGCACGCCTTCACCTGGGACGTGTCGAACCGGCTGGCGAAGATCCTGCGCGCGGAGGGCGCGAAGGTGACGCTGACCCGCAAGAACGACACGGGCGTCGGGCCGTGCGTGGACCAGCGGGCGGCGGTCGGCAACGCCGCGCACGCCGACGCCGCCATCTCCATCCACGGCGACGGCGCGGCCGCGTCCGGGCACGGGTTCCACATCATCGAGCCGCTGGCGGTCGGCAAGAACGCCAAGATCGTCGCTCCGTCCGCCAAGCTCGGCACGGCGCTGCGCGACGCGTACCACTCCGGCACCGGCATCTCCTACTCCACGTACCTGGGCACGAAGGCCATCGACAAGCGCAGCGACCTCGGCGGGCTGAACATGTCGACGGTCCCGAAGGTCTTCATCGAGTGCGGCAACATGCGTAACAAGGGCGACGCGGCCAAGATGACCAGCGCATCGTTCCGGCAGCGCATGGCGGAGTCCCTCGCGAAGGGCTTCCAGAACTACCTGTCCTGAGCGTCGGTGCCGCGGCGGGCCGCCAGGACGACGAGGCCGCCGGTCGCGGCGAGGGCGGCGAGCGCGGCGGCGAACAGGGTGGCGCCCGCGGTGAGGCCCACGGCGTCGCTGAGGTAGCCGGCGGTGACCGGCAGGAGGCCGGCGGGGACGTAGCCGCCGATGTTGAACGCGGCGTTGGCCTCGGCGAGGCGGCGCGGCGGGACGGCGGAGTTCAGCAGCGACAGGCCCCCGAGCTGGCCCATGCCCTGCCCGGCGCCCGCGAGCACGGCGGACGCGGCGAGCGCCGCGACCGACCCGCCGTGCACGGCGCCGACCAGCGCGGCCATCGCGGCGGTCGTGGCGGCGGCGCCCGCGAGGAGGACGGCGCGCCGGGGCAGCCGCTGGACGGCGAACTGCACGCCGGTGGCGGCGGCGAACATGACGAACGCCATGCCGCCGGCGACGATCCGGTTCCCGGTGCCGAGCAGCCCGGACAGCAGTGACGGGCCGAGCGACAGCACGAACGACGTCGCGGTGATGCCGGGCGCGAAGACCGCGATCCCGAGGACGAGCCGCATGCCGCTCCCGCGCGGGACGCGCGGCACCCGGATCCACGACCGCGCGGCGGGCCCGGACGGGCGTCCGGTCGGCATGCGCAGCACGACGAGGACCGCGGTGGCCAGCAGGACGGCCTCGACGGCGAACACGGTGGCGGTCGGGGCGGGCAGCGTCTCGGACAGGACGCCGGACAGCAGCGGCCCGAGGCCGGCGCCGAAGACCATCGCGGACGAGGCGAGGAGCGCGGCGAGGCGGCGGCGGGACGGCCCGGCGACGTCGGTGACGGCGGCCATGCCGGCGGAGACGGCCGCGCCGACGGCGACGCCGGTCAGCAGCCGGGCGGCGATGAGCGCGGCGACGGTGCCGGCGGTCGCGAACACGACGCAGGCGGCGAGCGCGAGGGCGAGCGCGGGCAGCAGCACGGGGCGGCGGCCGAACCGGTCGGAGAGCACGCCGGACACCAGCAGGGAGCCGAGCAGCCCGACGATGTAGAAGGCGAAGACGACGGTGAGCGTGCCCTTGGAGAAGCCGATGTCGCGCTGCCAGAGCACGTAGAGCGGGGTGGCGGCGTTCGACAGCACGAAGACGGCGGTGACGGGCCAGGCGGCGAGCCAGATCCAGCGGGTGGGGACGGCGGCGGGCGGGGCGCCCTCCGGGGCGTCCTCCGGGGCGCGGATCGTCCGGGCGTGCGACATGGGGGTCCCTTCGCCGAAGCAGTACGACTTTTTTCGAACATAACATGCAGTACGATGAAACTCGTACATGTGGGAGAGGGGACGCGGCATGGCGACGACGGGGACGACCACGCGACCGGCGATCCGGGTGATGGCCGAACCGCCCGGCCTGCCCGAGCCGCTGCCGGAACCGGCCGTCGAGGACCTCCGGCTGGAGACGGTGTTCGGCGCGCTCAGCGGGCCGCTGCGGCTGGAGATCGTGCGCAGGCTGCTGCTCGAACGCGAGGAGTTCGACCATCCCTGCGGCTGGTTCGGGTTCGACCGGCCGAAGTCGTCGCTGACCCACCACTTCAAGGCGCTGCGCGAGGCCGGCGTCCTGCGGCAGCGGCAGTACGGCCTGGAGCGCCGCAGCGAGGTCCGCATCGACGACCTCAACGCCCGCTTCCCCGGCCTGCTGGATCTGATCGCATCGTCCTAGGCGTCAGGCCGCTAGACGGCCTTCCTTCAACGGACGACGCGTGCGATCGCTGCATCGCTCCGACTCGCCCAGGGGCTCGCTGCGCGATCGGATTCTCGCTTCGCTCGCATCCGGCTTCGCTCGCATCCGGCTTCGCTCGCGATCGCGACGCCTGAGGTTCCTGCGGGGTCGAGGCGGTGCAGCGCGGGTTCGGGCATGCCGGAGAGCGGTCGGGCAGGATGGGCGGATGCGTGATCTTCGGGAGGCCCTGCGCCGCGTCCGTGCCGCGTTCGAGGACGCGGGCTACACCGTCGGCGGCGTGCGCGAGCTGCTCGGCCCGGTCGCGGGCGGCGCGCTGGCCCGCGACGAGATCGTCCCGGCGCTGCGGGCGACGCGCGGCGGGTCGGCGCTGGAGCTGCTGACCCGGCTGTTCTGGTTGCAGGTGCCGGTGGACGCGGCCGCCCTCGCCGCGGCGGGCCTGGACGACCGCGACCTGTTCGCGGCGGGGCTGGCCGAGCCGTCCGGTGCGGAGGCGCGGCCGCTGCTGCACGCCGAGCCGCTGGAGTCGGTGAGCGGCGAGGGGCACGCGGGGTACGTCGTCTCCGATCTCAAGGTGCGGCCCGGCTCCGGCGCGGTCCCGGCGGACGACCACGTGGTGGGGGCGGGCGGCGCGTCGGGGAATCTGGCCCGGCTCGTTGTCCACAGGGCTGTGGACAACGCCCTCGATCTCGGTACCGGCTGCGGCGTCCAGGCGGTGCATCTGCACGACCGGCTGCGCCCCGGCCGGATCACCGCGACGGACGTGAACCCGCGCGCCCTGGAGCTCGCCGCGATGAGTTTCGCGCTGTCCGGAACGGACGGCGTCGAGCTGCTGGAGGGCTCGCTCCTGGAGCCGGTGCGGGGCCGCCGCTTCGACCTGATCGTGTCGAACCCGCCGTTCGTGGTCGCGCCGTCCGGCGACCGCCGGTTCACCTACCGGGAGTCGGGGATGCCCGGCGACGACTTCTGCCGGCGGCTCGTCGGCGCCGCGCCGGAGATGCTGGAGGACGGCGGATACTGCCAGCTCCTGGCCAACTGGCTGCACGTCGACGGCGTGCCGTGGGAGGAGCGCGTCGGCGCGTGGACGGCGGGCTGCGACGCGTGGATCGTCCAGCGGGACGTCCAGGACCCCGCCGAGTACGCCGAGTTGTGGCTGCGCGATTCGTGCGAGGCGGGAACGCCCGAATACCGGGTGCGCTACGACGCGTGGCTCGACCATTTCGAGCGGCAGGGCGTCACCGGCATCGGGTTCGGGTGGATCACGCTTCGCCGCAGCGACCGCCCCTCCGTCCGGATCGAGGAGCTGCGGCAGGCCGTCGACCAACCCGTCGGCGCCTATGTGGAAGGCGTCCTGGACGGGTTCGGGAACGCCGAAAAGTTTTCCACAGGCTGTGGATCGCGGGTGCGGGCGGCGGCCGGGCTCGTCCAGGAACAGGTCGGCCCGCCGGGCGCCGAGGACCCCGAGCGGATCGTGCTGCGGCAGACCGCGGGGCTGCGCCGGGCGGCCGGGGTCGGCACGGTGGAGGCGGCGCTCGCCGGGGTCTGCGACGGCAGCCTCCCGATCGACCCGCTGCTCGACGCGATCGCCCAGCTCACCGGCATGGACGCGGGCCAGGTCCGGGCGCACGCCGAGGCCGTGCTGCCGGAGCTGATCGCCGACGGCTTCTTCGAGACGGTCCGGCCCGCGACGACGGCTAGTGCCTGAGGACGGTCTCCATCGCGCGGCCGAGATCGCGGTACCGGTTGATCAGGACGGTGAAGCCGATCGCGAGGTAGATCCCGGAGAGGACCAGCCGGGCCTGCTCGCCCGGCAGCGGGAACTGGATCGCGAACAGCACGAACAGCAGCGCGGCCTCCCACCGCCGCAGCACCAGGTCGATGAGCAGGCCGAGCCCGAGGACGGTCTGCGCGGCGGTCAGCAGCACCTCCTCCAGCTGCCGCGAGTCGAGCGGCAGCGACCAGGCGCCGCCGCCCGCCTTGTAGGCGAGGGGCAGGCTGCCGATCAGCAGCGTCCACTGGTTGACCTTGCTGGACAGCAGCGTGCCGATCGCGTCGGCGTCGCGCAGCCGCCACGCGAACATCACCGCGACGATCAGCTCCGGGGCCTCGGACGCCAGCGGCGCGAGCCACTGGACCAGCAGGAACTCGTCGACACCGAGCGCGGACCCGGCGTCCACCAGCGAGTTCGCGAACGGTTCGGCGGAGATGAACACGAGGATCGCACCGATCGCGAACCCGGCCGCGGTCGCGGAGCGGCGCATCCGGCGCGGCAGCGTGACGAGCCAGGCGGGCACCCCGGCGAGGTTCTCCACGTCCTCGCCGCCGCCCCGGGCGATCCGGCCGAGATAGACGATGTACACGGCGATCAGGATGATCGCGATGTACCACCCGATCTCCGCGGTGAGCGCGGGGACGAAGCCGAGCACGGTCGCGAGGGCGAGGAACCCCAGCTCCGTCCGGTGGTGCGGGGCGAGGCGGACGTCCCGCTCCTCGCCGGGCGGCGGCGCTCCCGGCCGTCCGCCGCGCCTCCTGCCGTGCCGCCGGCGGCGCCGGGCGGTCCGGCGGACGCCGAGCGTGAACGCCAGCACGACCAGCGCCCACCCGACGCCGACGAGGAGCCGGTTCGCGCCGGTCATGTTGGCCGCCGCATAGCCCGCGTAGTGCGGTTTCGTGCCGGCCGCGAACGCGTAGTACACGTCAACGGCGTACTCGGGGAGGATGGCGATGAGGGCGAGCAGCGCGAGGGCGAGCGCTCCCGACATGTCGGCGCGGGCCGTCTCGGCCGCCCACATCAGCAGGACGGCGGCGGCCAGCACCCCGGCGCCGTAGATCACCGCGGCGGCGACGGAGGGCGGGTGCAGCCCGGCGACCCGCGTCACGAGGGCGGGCGTGCCGACGGCCAGCGCGGCGCCGATGCGGACGAGCAGCGTCTCACGGGGCACCAGGTCGCCGGGCATACCTGCACTCGTGCCCGCGCGATGCTCAGCTCACGGCAAAGCCGCGATCTCCGTTGGTCCTGGCGTGCCGCCCTGCCCGCGGCCTGAGGAGGACGAGGCGCCCCGGCTCAACGGGGGCGGCGGGCGGCGGTGATGGTGGGGAAGGCGCTGGTCTTCAGGCGCCGGGCCAGGTCGCGGTGGACGCGGTGGGCCCACAGCGGGCCGCCGTAGATCATCCCGGTGTAGCCCTGGACGAGGGTCGCGCCGGCGCGGACGCGTTCCCACACGTCGTCGGCGGACTCGACGCCGCCGACCGAGACCAGGACGAGCCGGTCGCCGACGCGGTCGCGCAGCCGGCGCAGCACGTCCAGCGACCGGTCCTTCAGCGGCGCGCCGGACAGCCCGCCGGTCTCCTTCACCAGCGCGGCGTCGCTGCGCAACCCGGAGCGCTCGATGGTGGTGTTGGTCGCGATGATCCCGTCCAGGCCGAGGTCGAGGGCGAGGTCGGCGACCGCGTCGACGTCGGCGTCGGCCAGGTCCGGCGCGATCTTGACCAGCAGCGGGACGCGGCGCGGCGCGGACCGGTCGGCGGCCTCGCGGACGGCGGTGAGCAGCGGCCGCAGGTGCTCGACGGCCTGCAGGTTCCGCAGGCCCGGGGTGTTCGGGGAGCTGACGTTGACCACGAGGTAGTCGGCGTGGGGGGCGAGCCGCTCGGTGCTCGCGACGTAGTCGGCGGCGGCCTCGGCCTCCGGGACGACCTTGGTCTTGCCGATGTTGACCCCGACGATCGTGCCGGGACGGCGGTCGCGCAGCCGGGCGGCGGCGGCCTCGGAGCCGGCGTTGTTGAACCCCATCCGGTTGATGACCGCCCGGTCGCGGACGAGGCGGAACAGCCGGGGGCGCGGGTTGCCGGGCTGGGGCCGTCCGGTCACGGTGCCGATCTCGACATGGCCGAACCCGAACGCGCCGAGCGCCTCGTAGGCGACGGCGTCCTTGTCGAACCCGGCGGCGAGGCCGAGCGGGCTCGGGAAGTCCAGGCCGAGCGCGTGGACGCGGAGCGCCGGGTCGCGCGGCGCGAGGACCCGCCGCAGCAGCGGCGCCGCGCCCGGGACGGCCTGGATCGCGCGCAGCGCCCGCAGCGTCAGGTGGTGCACGGTCTCGGCGGAGATCCGGGCGATGACCAGTGAGAACAGGAGTCGATACATCGCCCGCCAGTATCGCAGCACCGGCCCGCCCGAAAACACGTTGCCCGCCGCGCGGGGCGGTCCCTACGGTGGCGGGATGATCAGCGATCTCCTGGCCACCGCCGCGTGGCCCGTGCTCCAGCGCGTGCATCCGCCGCGTTCCGCCGGACGATCCGGCCGGGACGCCAGGGGCGTCTGAGCGTCACCGCTCCCGCGCGGCCGGATCTGGGTGCAGGACCGATGGCACACCAGCCCGGACGGGAGTCGATCATGTCCAAGAGCAGGAGCCGGAACGGCATGCTCGGAGTCGGCGGCCAGCGCAAGAAGATCTCGCGCCGCGCGCTGCGCGGCGGGGAGGCCGCGGCGCCGGGCGGCGCCGCCGATCCGGCGGCCCGGAAGAAGGAGCTGCTCAGGAAGATGCGCGAGCGCGCCGAGCGGCGCGACTCCGCGGCGGACGAGCAGTAACGATCACCAGAGCGCGCCGGTCTCCGTCCAGGAGGCCGGCGCGTTCGGCCGTCCGGCCCGGGATCGGGCTCAGCGGCCGAGGAAGGTGCGGCGCAGCGTCCGGCGGACGTCCCGGCTCGCCTCGCGCAGCGTCCGGCGGACGGCGCGCAGCGGGTCGCGGACGGTGACGCGCCATGCCGCGCCGATGCCGCGCCCGATGGGGAGCAGCACGGTCGTCCCGAACCAGCGGAGCGGGATCAGCACCAGTACGCGGAAGGGCGCGACCACCAGGGTGCGCCATAGCCAGGACAGGACGCGGGCGGAGAGCCGCCACGTCCCGGCGATGCCTGCGCCGATCGGCGCCAGCACGTACCGCCACAGCGCGCGCGCCGGGACGACGACGAAGACGCGCAGCAGCCACCCGAGGCAGCGCCCGGTCTGCCGCCATGTCCATACGGCGGCGGTCGCGAAGGCCCGCCACGCCGCGGCGAGCCCGCGGCCGATCCAGCGCGCGACCCAGGCGAGCCCGAGCAGCGGCGGCAGCAGCAGGTACCGCCAGAGCAGGCTGACGGGCAGGACGATGAGGACGGCGACGAGCCATCCGATGCCCCGGAACAGCCACGCGAATCCGCGCCCGATCCATCCGCCGAGCCAGGCGAGACCGCGTCCGAGCGCACGGAGCGGCCTGAGCAGGACGAGGTCGAGGACGTGCCCGATCGGCGTCAGGACGTACCGGTAGAGCCAGCGCGCGGCGGCCGCGATGCCGAGGCCGAGCATGCGCAGCGGCCACCACAGGACGAGGCCGAGCGGCCGCAGCACCCACCGGTACAGCGCGACGGCGATCGCCGCCGGCACGCGGATCAGGAACCGCCAGCACGCCGCGACGCCGCGTCCGACCACCCTGAGCAGGTCGTACAGGAGCCGGAACGGCACGACGACGATCAGCGCGATCACCCGCGCCGGGACGACGAGCCAGGCCGGACCTGCCGGCGGCTCCGGCTCGGGCGGCGGCGGCTTGGCGAAGAGGCCGGCGGGCTGAGGCGGCGATGGCTTGGCGAAGAGGCCGGCCGGGTCGGGGGACGGGCGGCTCGGACGGTCGGGGGTCGGCACCTGCATACCTCGATCGCGGTGTTCGTGGGCTTTTCCTGGGACGTGTCCGAGGTTGAACCCGTTCCGCGCCCTTCACCGTACTGCTCCTCGATCAGGACGAGCGGTGCGGCCGCCTCCTCGATCGGCGTGCGGCACCCGGACCGAGCGGGGGCCCACAACACATGGAGGACACGAGATGCATTTCCCACGTTGGGCGTTCCCCGCCGCGGCCGCCCTCATCGCGTCCGGGATGGTGCTGTCGGCGTGCGGGCAGGAGAACGGGAACGGCAAGGGGCAGCGGAACGCCGCCGCCGGGAGCAGGGCCCAGGCGGACCCGTCGGCGTCGCCGTCGCCGTCCGCCGCGCCGACGACGCTGGAGGTCGCGAGCGTCACCAGGCTCGGCAAGGTGGTGACGGACGGCCAGGGCAGGACGCTGTACCGGTTCGACGACGACACGGCGAAGCCGCCCGCGTCGACCTGCGCGGGCGCGTGCGCGAAGGCGTGGCCGCCGGTGTGGGCGAACGGCGCCGCCACGCAGGTCAAGGGCGTCGAGGCGGCGCTGGTCGGGAAGGTGCGGCGGCCGGACGGCAAGTGGCAGGTCACCCTCGGCGGCTGGCCGCTGTACCGGTACGTGAAGGACCAGAGCCCCGGCGACGTGCGCGGGCAGGGCGTCGGCAAGAAGTGGTACGCGGCGGCGCCGACCGGCAAGAAGGCGCTCGCGGCGGCCAGGACCGCGAACAAGTGGAAGGGCTGGACGGTCGTCAAGGCGAAGAACGACCCGAAGTTCGGGCTGATCCTGACCGACGGGAACGGCCGCACGCTGTACCGCTACGACAAGGACACCAGCAAGCCGCCGAACTCGACGTGCTTCGGCGCGTGCAAGAAGGCGTGGCCGCCGGCGGTGTTCAACGGCTGGAAGCACCTCAAGCTCGAAGGCGTCAGCCGCAAGGTCGTCAACTTCATCGAGCGCAAGGACGACGGCAAGTGCCAGCTCACGATCAACGGCTGGCCGATGTACTTCTACGAGAAGGACAAGCAGCCGGGTGACACCAAGGGCCAGGGCGTCGGCGGGGTGTGGTGGCTGACGAGGCCGAGCGGTGCGAAGATCATGACCGGCGGCGGTTCGGGTGGCGGTTCGGGCACCGGGTCCGGCGGCGGCTCCGGTTACGGGACGGGCGGCGGGTACTGAGCCCCCGCGCCGTCCCCCAAGGGCGAAGGCGCGGGAGGATCGCGGGTCGGTCGGGGTCCGCGAGCCTCCCGCGCCTTCTTCGTCTTCCCGGGAACCCGGGGCCAGGCCGGGTCGGGCGGGTCAGGCGCCCTGCTCCTGCTGCTTGGCGATGCCGAGCGGGGAGGGGTGGGCGAGCTTGCCAATGGGGTTGGCGTGGCCGTTGACGCCGTGCTCGTAGGCGGTCTCGGCGTGCAGGGCGAGGTCGACGCCGCTCGTCTCGTCCTCGGCGGACACCCGGAACCCCATCACCTTGTCGATCAGCTTCCCGACCGCGAACGTGACGGTGAACGCGAACAGCCCGACGACCGGGACCGCGATCGCCTGCTTGCCGAGCTGGACGCCGCTGCCGCCGGCGATCAGCCCGGCCGCGCCGCCGGTCATCGAGCGCACGGCGAGCAGCCCGATCAGCAGCGTCCCGATGACGCCGCCGACGAGGTGGACGCCGACGACGTCGAGGGAGTCGTCGTAGCCGAGCCGGTGCTTCCAGCCGACCGCGTAGGAGCAGACGACGCCCGCGACGAGCCCGACGGCGAGCGCGCCGAGCACGTTCACCGACCCGCAGGACGGGGTGATCGCGACGAGGCCGGCGACGACGCCGGACGCGGCGCCGAACGTGGTGGGGCGGCCGTCGCGGCGCTGCTCGACGAGCAGCCAGCCGAGCAGGCCGGTGCAGCCGGCGACGAGGGTGTTGAGGAAGACGGCGGCGGCGGTCCCGTTCGCGGCGAGCGCGGACCCGGCGTTGAAGCCGAACCAGCCGAACCAGAGCAGCCCGACGCCGAGCAGCACCATGGGCAGGTTGTGCGGCCGCATCGCCTCCTTGCGGAACCCGATGCGGGGGCCGAGGACGAGCGCCATCGCGAGCCCGGACGCGCCGGAGGCGATCTCGACGACGAGCCCGCCCGCGTAGTCGAGGGCGCCGAGGTCGGAGATCCAGCCGCCGCCCCACACCCAGTGGGCGATCGGCGCGTAGACGGCGAGGGCCCAGACGGGCACGAACACCATCCAGGCGGAGAACTTCGCGCGGTCGGCGATGGCGCCGCTGATGAGCGCGGTGGTGAGGATCGCGAAGGTGAGCTGGAAGGTCACGAACAGCAGCGCCGGGACGTGACCATGGGGTGTCGTCGGGGTGATGCCTTTAAGGCCCACGTGCTCGAATCCGCCGAGCAGCCCGAGGCCGCCGAGATCGTGGCCGAACGCGAGGCTGTAGCCGGCGACGAGCCAGGAGACGGTCACCAGCGCGACCGACACCAGGCTCATCATGATCATGTTGAGGGTGCTCTTGGCGCGGACCATTCCCCCGTAGAACAGCGCCAGTCCGGGCGTCATCAGCAGGACGAGCGCGGTGCTCGCGAGCAGCCACGCGGTGTCGCCCGCATCGGTTCCTCTGGGCACGGCGTCTCCCCCTTCGCGGATCCGTTGTCCGCCATCGAGAATCACCCGTGTCCGTTTCGTGTCCTATACCGCTTTGTTTCGGCTGTGTTTCGTGTTGCCGGTGCGTTTCGTTCCCCTCACCACCTCACTCTTCGCATCTCGACAGTTACGCATTCCGGTGTTCTCATGAAATCGGACCCGCCATGGATGCGTTCCGGCGAAGCGCCCGCACATGGTGGGTGGCTTCGGGAGGCCCGATGGTCGAGGGAGTCGGACGAGCACGCAGAACCGGTACCGCACTGAGAGCCGCGGTCGCGCTGGCGCTGGCGGCGGGCGGCCTCGCCGCCTGCGGAGGCGGCGGCACCCCCACCCTGAACTGGTACATCAACCCCGACAACGGCGGGCAGGACAAGCTCGCCGCCGCCTGCTCCAAGGCGTCCGGCGGGAAATTCAAGATCAAGACCTCGCTGATGCCGGACGACGCCACGCAGCAGCGCGAGCAGCTCGTCCGGCGGCTGGCCGCCAAGGACGGCGGGCTCGACCTGATGAGCCTCGACCCGGTGTTCGTCGCGGAGGCCGCGAACGCCGGGTTCCTGCGGCCGTTCCCGGCGAGCCAGGCGGCGCGGTTCACGCAGGGCGTGTTCCCGGTGGCGGTGCAGAGCTCCACCTGGGACGGGAAGCTGTACGCCGCGCCGTTCTGGGCGAACACGCAACTGCTCTGGTACCGCAAGTCCGCCGTGAAGAAGGCCGGCGTCGATCCGAACGCGCCCGACTTCACCTGGGACAAGATGATCGACGCGGCGCTGCGCACCGGCACCACCGTCGGCGTGCAGGCCAACAAGTACGAGGGCTACATGGTGTGGATCAACGCCCTCGTCGCGTCCGCCGGCGGTCAGGTGGTCGGCGAGGCGCAGAAGGGCGACAACGCGCGGATCGAGATCGACTCCCCGGCCGGGCGGGCCGCGGCGACGATCGTCCACCGGCTGGCGACCTCCCGGGCCGCGAGCCCGACGCTGTCCACCGACATCGAGGAGCAGGCCCGCGCCCTGTTCAACGGCGCGCGCGGCGGCTTCATGGTCAACTGGCCCTACATCTGGGCCGCCGACGCCAGCGACGCCAAGGCCGGCGTCATCGGCAAGGCGATCCCGTCCGACATCGGCTGGGCCCGCTACCCGAAGGTGGCGGCCGGCCAGGACAGCAAGCCGCCGTTCGGCGGCATCGAGGTCGCGATCGGCGCCTACGGCAAGTACAAGAACACCTTCGCCGTGGACGCGGTCACCTGCATCACCTCCACCGAGCACCAGAAGGAGTACATGCTCGCCGAGGGCAACCCGGCGGCGCGTCCGGCCGTCTACGACGACCCGGAGATCCAGAAGCAGTTCCCGATGGCGGGACTGATCCGCGACTCGATCAACGCGGCGGCGCCGCGCCCGATCACGCCGTACTACACCGACGTGTCCGGCGCGATCCAGAGCCGCTGGCACCCGCCGGCGTCGGTGAACCCGAACTCGACGCCGCGCGAGTCCGCCACGTTCGTCCACCAGGTCCTGCGCGACCAGCGCCTGCTCTGAAGGGACCGACGATGACCGCAGTGCACACCGCCCCCGCCGCCGGAAGACCCGCGGCGCCCGCGGCGGAGATCTCCGACCGCGGCCGCGCCGAACGCCGGCTCGGCCTCCTGCTGTCCGCCCCGGCCGTGCTCGTCATGCTGGTCGTGACCGCGTACCCGCTGGTCAACGCCCTGTACCTGTCGCTGTTCAGCTACCGGATCACCGCGCCGGACGACCGCCGCTTCGTCGGCCTCGCCAACTACGGGACGGCGCTGTCCGACCCGCTGTTCTGGCAGGACGTCCTCACCACCTTCGTCATCACCTTCGTCACCGTCGCGGTGGAGCTCGTCATCGGGTTCGCGCTCGCGATGGTGATGCACCGGGCCGTCTTCGCGCGGCGGACCGTCCGCACCGCGATCCTGCTGCCCTACGGGATCGTCACGGTGATCTCCGCGTTCGCCTGGAAGTACGCGTTCGACCTCCAGTCGGGGTTCGTGAACTCCTGGTTCGGGCTCGGCGACTACGCCTGGTTCTCCGGCCGCTGGTCCTCGATGACCGTGATCGTCCTGTCCGAGATCTGGAAGACGACCCCGTTCGTGTCGCTGCTGCTCCTCGCCGGGCTGGCGCAGGTGCCGGGCGACCTCGGCGAGGCCGCGACCGTGGACGGCGCGACGGCGTGGCAGCGGCTGCGCCGGGTGACGATCCCCAACATGAAGGCCGCGATCCTCGTCGCGGTGCTGTTCCGCACGCTCGACGCGTGGCGGATCTTCGACAACGTCTTCGTCATGACGTCCGGCCAGCAGAAGACCGAGACGCTGTCGTTCCTCACCTACCGGCAGACGATCACCCGGACCGCGATCGGGCTCGGCGACGCGGTCGGCGTGCTGCTGTTCCTGTCGGTGGTCCTCATCGCGGTCGTGTTCATCAAGGGGTTCCGTGTCGACCTGGCGCAGGCGCGCGGCGAGCGCGGGGGAGGCGAGAAGTGATGGAGACCGCCCGTTCGAAATGGCTGTGGGCCGTCGCGTCCCTGCTGATCCTCGTGTGGACGGTGTTCCCGATCCTGTGGATCGTGATGCTGTCGTTCAAGCAGCCCGGCGAGATCGGCAACCAGAAGGGCTTCCTGCCGCACCACTGGACCTGGGACAACTACCGGACGGTCTTCAAGACCGACCTGTTCACCGCCGCGCTGATCAACTCAATCGGCATCTCGCTGATCGCGACCGTGATCGGCGTCGTGTTCGCCACGCTCGTCGCGTACGCGATCGCCCGGCTGGAGTTCCCCGGCAAGAAGGCGATCCTGTCGTTCGCCCTCGCGATCGCGATGTTCCCGGTCGTGTCGCTGGTCGGGCCGCTGTTCGACCTGTGGCGCGACGTCGGCCTGTACGACACGTGGCCGGGGCTGATCATCCCGTACATCTCGTTCGCGCTGCCCCTCGCGATCTGGACGCTGTCGGCGTTCTTCCGCGAGATCCCGTGGGAGATGGAGCAGGCCGCGCAGGTGGACGGCGCGACGACCTGGCAGGCGTTCCGCAAGGTGATCGTCCCGCTGGCCGCGCCCGGCGTGTTCACCGCCGCGATCCTCACCTTCTTCTTCTGCTGGAACGACTTCGTGTTCGGGATCTCGCTGACGTCGTCGGACCGGGCCCGGGTCGTGCCCGCCGCGCTGGCGTTCTTCACCGGCGCGTCGGAGTTCCAGCAGCCGACGACCGCCATCTGCGCGGCGGCGGTCGTGGTGACCGTCCCGATCGTCGTCATCGTCCTGGCGTTCCAGCGCCGCATCGTCGCCGGGCTGACGTCCGGCGCAGTCAAGGGCTGAGGGCCCGAGGGGGTTGAAGCATGGCCGCCATCACCATGAAGAACATCGTCAAGCGGTACGGCGACGGGTTCCCGGCCGTGAACGAGGTGTCCCTGGACGTGCGGGACGGCGAGTTCATGATCCTCGTCGGGCCGTCCGGCTGCGGCAAGTCCACCCTGCTGCGGATGATCGTCGGGCTGGAGGACATCACCGGCGGTGAGATGCGCATCGGCGAGCGGGTCGTCAACAAGATCGCGCCGCGGCAGCGGAACCTGTCGATGGTGTTCCAGAACTACGCCCTGTACCCGCACCTCACGGTGTTCGAGAACATCGCGTTCCCGCTGCGGCTGGCGAAGGTGCCGCGCGAGGAGGTCGACCGCCGCGTCCGGGAGACCGCCGAGCTGCTCGAACTCACCGAGCACCTGGACCGCAAGCCGGCGAACCTGTCCGGCGGGCAGCGGCAGCGCGTCGCGATGGGCCGCGCGATCATCCGGCAGGCGAACGCGTTCCTGTTCGACGAGCCGCTGTCCAACCTGGACGCCAAGCTGCGCGGCCAGATGCGCACGGAGATCTCGCGGCTCCAGCGCCGGCTCGGCGTCACCACCGTGTACGTCACGCACGACCAGACGGAGGCGATGACGCTCGGCGACCGCGTCGCGGTGCTGCGCAAGGGCGTCCTGCAGCAGGTCGGGAGCCCGCGCGAGCTGTACGAGGAGCCGGTCAACCTGTTCGTCGCGGGGTTCATCGGCTCGCCGTCGATGAACTTCCTGCCCGCGTCCGTCGACGGCACGGCGCTCGACACCCCGCTCGGCCGCTTCGAGGTCGGCGACGAGCGCAAGGCCGCCGCGGTGGCGGGCCGCGACGTCGTGCTCGTCGGGATCCGCCCCGAGCACTTCGAGGACGCCGCGCTGGTCGGCGCGGAGAGGAAGGCGCGCGGCAGCACGGTCAGCGCGCGCGTCGACGTCACCGAGTGGCTCGGCAACGAGCTGTACGCCTACGTCCCGTACGAGGCGCCGGCCGACCTCGCCGCGCAGCTCCGCGACCTGTCCCGCGAGCTGGACAGCGACCAGCTGCGCACGCAGGCGGTGGTGGCGCTGGACGCGTCCAGCGGGATCACGCCGGGCGACGAGGCGGAGCTGTGGATCGACACCTCGAAGATCCACATCTTCGATCCGGCGAGCGGCGAGAACCTCACCCGCGACGAGGCGCGGGTCGCGGAGCTGGCGCGGGTGGCCGAGCGCGCCCGCGAGGCCCAGCGCCGGGCGCAGCGTCCCGGCGAGGGCGCCGGCGCGGCGGCCGACCCGGCCGGCGGTGCTCCGCGCGCGGCGGGCGCGGCGGGCGCGGCCGGAGACGAGGCGGGCGCGCCGGGAGGGGAGGAGGGAGCGGCGACCGCGGGCGCCTCGGAGACCTGACCCCGCGCCCCGGTCGGCGCGACCGCGCGTCCCGCGCAGGCGCGCCGTCCGGCGACGGGTCTGGCACGATCGGACGCATGTACGACCGCTTCGCCGACGAGTACGCCGCGCACGCCGAAGTGAGCCCCCACAACGCGCTCTACGACCGTCCGGCCGTGCTGGGCCTCGCCGGGGACGTGCGCGGCATGACCGTGTTCGACGCCGCGTGCGGACCCGGCCTCTACGCCGCCGAGCTGCAGGAACGCGGGGCCCGGGTGCTGGGCTGCGACGCGAGCCCGAGGTTCGTGGAGCTGGCCCGCGAGCGCACCGGGGGCCGCGCGGACCTGCGCGTCCACGACCTGGCCGAGCCGCTCGACTGGGTCCCGGACGGGACGGCCGACCTGGCCGTCCTCGCCCTCGCGATCCATTACCTGGACGACCGCGTCGCGCTGCTCAAGGAACTGCGCCGCATTCTCGCGCCGGGCGGGGCGCTGGTGCTGTCGACGGAGCATCCGACGTCGAAATGGCTGCGGCTCGGGGGCTCCTACTTCGACGTGGCACCCGTCGAGGAATCGCTCAGCGATGAGCGCGACTGGCCGATCCGCGCCTGGCGCATGCCGCTGACCGACATCTGCGCCGAATTCCGCCGCGCCGGGTTCCTGATCGACGAACTCCTCGAACCCCGTCCCGTTCCGGAGATGGCCGAAAGCCATCCCGACGACCACGCTTCGCTGAGCCAGGTTCCGGCCTTCGTGGCCTTCCGGCTGATCCCGCGCCCCGGCCGGGCGGGGGCCGCCGCCTAAACTGGCCGGGTGCCGTCCCGCAGCGCGCCCGCCGAACCGGTCACGCCCGATCCACCGGGCACGATCGACCGCCCGCTGCTCACCCAGTCCTGGCTGGACGTGACGATGGTGCACTGGACCGCCGACCCCGCCGACGTGGCGAGACTCCTCCCGGCGGGCACCCGGCCGGACACCTTCGACGGCGCCGCCCACGTGGGCCTGATCGCCTTCCGGATGCACCGCGTCGGCTGGCTCCGGTTTCCCGGCGTCCCGTATCTCAGCCGTTTCCCCGAGACGAACGTCCGCCTCTATTCGGTGGACGGGAACGGCCGGCGCGGCGTCGTGTTCCGTTCCATGGACGCCTCGCGCCTTATCCCCGTGCTCTTCGGGAGGATCGGTTTCGGGCTGCCTTACCTGTGGTCGCGGATGTCGGTCCGGCGCGTCGGCGACACCGTCTCCTATATCGGTTCGAGGCGCTGGCCGGGGCCGCGCGGCGCGGGCTGCAGAATGGTCGTCCGCGTCGGGGAGCGGATCGATGAGCCGACGGGCCTGGAGCATTTCCTGACCGCCCGGTGGGGGCTGCACAATGCCTCCTTCGGCCGGACGATGTTCCTGCGGAACGCCCATCCGCGCTGGCCGCTGCACCGCGCCGAACTGCTGAAATGCGATGAGGACCTGGTGGCCGCCGCCGGGCTGCCCGCGCCGGGCGGCGAACCGGTGAGCGTCCTGTACTCGCCCGGCGTCCCCGCCCGTTTCGGGCTGCCGTCCGGCCCCCTGCGCGCCGACGCCTGACCCGTCAGGCGCCCTCGATCTCGATCCGGACGCCCCGGCTCCCGCCGGCGGCGTGGAGTTCCAGCGCGCGGGCGGCGAAGCCGGGCGGGACGTCGAAGAGCAGGTAGCCGCTGAAGGACGAGCCGGCGGGCAGCGGCCGGGACGCCGCCCGCACGTACTTCTTCGAGCGCGACGGGCCGAGGAGCAGCGAACCGGACCGCTCGCCGTCGCCGCCGCGCAGGCGCTGCGCCGCCGCGTCCAGGCGGAGGGGCGCGGAGCCGGTGTTGGCCGCCGTCAGCCGGACACGGCACCAGGCGCCCGTGGCGGCGATCCCCTTGACCTTCACGCCGCACCAGGGGCCGGACGCGGTGAACGCCAGGTCGCCGTCCTGGACCGGGCTGCCGAGGGCGCCCCGGACGGGCGCGGTGGCGTGCCGGTGGAAGGCGTAGGCGCCGCCCGCCAGCGCGGCTGCAAGCAGCAGGACCAGCGTGGTGAGGAGGAGCCGCGGGCCCGCCGTCCGGCCGCCGAGGAGCCGGATGTCGCGGATCGCCAGCCAGCAGATCTGGAGGGTGGCGGCGAGGTCGGCCACGCCGATGAGCGGCAGCAGCCACCCCGCGGCGGACCGCCGGTAGCTGTTCAGGACGAGCAGGACGGCGAACGCGACCAGCGCCTGCACGCCGAGGACGGCGCCGAACGCCCGCACGATCCGCGGCACGGCCCGGACCGGCTCCGCCTGCATGGGCGGCCGCGGGTCGTAGGCGGGCCAGGCGACGGGCCCGGGCGGGTCCGGGCGGGTGGTCTGCGCGTCCGACACCGGCCCACCGTAGGGGGCGCCGATTTCATGATCGGCTTTTGGCCTGAACCGGCCGGACGCAGGGCAGAGCGGGACGGGACGCCGCTCAGTGGACCCATGGGAAAGGCGGTAAGTTCTGCGCCATGGGGGACTATTGGGGCCGGTCTGTCCGGGTCGTCGCGGGGGCCGCGGTCCTCGCTCTCGCGCTCGCGGCGTGCCAGCGGTCCGCGACGGAGAAGCCCAAGGGAGCGGCACCGCCCGCCCCGGCGCCGCACGGTCCGGCGGCGCCCGCTGTGGGGCAGCAGCCGGACACGGCGGCGGTCTGGCGGAAATGGGGCCTGAAGCCGCTGGTCCCCGCGCCCGCGCCGCCGGTGGACAAGCCGCTCGAACTCCCGAGGAAGGGCCCCGCGAAGGTCTTCGAAAGCGTCCCCACGAAGGACCGCGTCGTCTTCGTGACCCTCGACGACGGGCAGGAGAAGGACCCGAAGTTCGTCGAGATGATGAACGAGCTCAAAGTGCCCGTCACGATGTTCCTCACCAAGGACGACATCCAGGACGACTACGGGTACTTCAAGCCGCTGCAGGCGCTCGGCAACCGCGTCCAGGACCACACCATCACCCATCCGGTGCTGCCCACGCTCGGCCTGGAAGGGCAGAAGCACGAGATCTGCGGCGACCGCGACGCCCTCACCGAGCAGTACGGGACGGCGCCGACGCTGCTCAGGCCGCCCTTCGGGCGGTGGAACTCGCTGACGCAGCAGGCCGCGCGCGAATGCGGCATCAGCGGCATCGTGATGTGGCGGGCGTCGATGCAGATCCACGACTTCCAGTACGACGACCCGAAGAAGGAACTGCATCCGGGCGACATCCTGCTCGCGCATTTCCGGGGCCCGAAGCAGCTCAAGGGCGAGACGATGACGCGGATGTTCGCCGATCTGCTCAAGCAGATCGAGAAGCGCGGGTTCAGCGTCGCGCGGCTGGAGGACTACATCAGCGTTCGATGAACACCCGGACGCTCTTCACCGCCGGGTCGGCGGTGTCGGGGATGACCATTCCGGCGTCGACGCCGGTCCGCAGGTAGTCGATGACGGGGCCGGTGATCCGCTCGCCGGGCAGGACGGCCGGGATGCCGGGCGGGTACGGGGTGATCATCTCGGCGGAGACGCGGCCGGCGGCCCGGTCCGCGGGCACCTGCTCGGCGGGGCCGAAGAACGCGTCGCGGGGCAGCACGACCTGTTCGAGCCGCAGCTCGGCCGGCGGCGGCACCTTCACCTCGGGGGCGCCGGTGAGCGAGCCGATGTTCGCGCGCAGGTCGCGGAACGCGGCGAGGAGCTGCCCGACGGTGTCCTTGTCGTCGGCGAAGGTCAGCTGCGCGCTGATCCGGCGGTGGTCGGCCAGGTGCATGTTGATCCGGTGGTGCTCGCGCAGCCGGTCGGCGACGCGGTAGCCGCTCGTGCCGAGGCCGGCGAGGTCGACGACGATCGGCAGCGGGTCGAGGTCCCGGGCGAGGCCGGGGCCGGTGAACTCATCGCGGCCCTGCACGTCGAAGCCCATCTCCGACAGCTCGGACCGGGCCCGGGCGGCCAGCTCCAGCGCGTCGCCCAGCAGCTCGCGGCCGTGCTCGACCATCTGCCGGCGCCACCCGTCCAGGCCCGCGTACAGCAGGACGGACGGGCTGGTCGTGCCGAGCAGGTCCTCGCGGGCCTTCAGCACGTCCGGGTCGACGAGATGCCCCTGGAGGTGGAACACCGAGCCCTGTTCGAGGCCCGCGCCCATCTTGTGGACGCTGGTCACGCACACGTCGGCGCCGGAGTCCATCGCCCAGGTCGGCAGGTCGGGGTGGAACGGCAGGTGCGCGCCCCACGCCTCGTCCACGATCAGCGGCTTGCCCCGCTTGTGGCACTCCTCGGCGATCGCCGACAGGTGCGCGCACGTCCCGTACGGGGTGGGGCTGGTGACGAGGGCGCCCTTGGCGTCGGGGTGCTCGTCGAACCGGGCGGCGTAGGCCCCGGCGGACGGCGGGTGGGCGAGGTGCCGCTCCGCGTCCCATTCCGGCTCCACCCAGATCGGGCGGATGCCGGCCAGGATGAGCCCCGACACGACGGACTTGTGCGCGTCCCGCCCGACCAGCAGCTTCTCGTGCGGCCCGGCGACCGAGAGCATCGCGCTCTTCACCGAGAGCGAGCTTCCGCAGGTGGAGAAGAACGTCTTGTCGGCGTGGACGGCGTCCGCCATCAGCTCCTGCGCGTGCTCCAGGACCCCCTTGCTGGACGTCCGGTCGTCCAGCCCCGACATCGCGAGCAGGTCCGACCGGTACACGGCGTCGCCGAGCACCTCGCGGGCGCGGGGGTCGGCGCCGCGGCCCTGCTTGTGGCCGGGCGGGGTGAACGGGACCTGGCCCTCCCGGTGGTAGGCGGCCAGGGCTTCCAGAACGGGGGCTCGGGAGTGGTCCATTCCGGGCGTGTTCCCCGCGGCGGGACGCTCTAACGGGCGCGCCGGGCCGCACGGGCGGACGAACCGGCGGCCGGCCGGGCGGACGACCGGCCGGACGAATGGGACGGCCGACACCGGGTAGGGCGAACGCCATGAACGATCGCATACCGGCCGAGGCGGAGCTGGCCTGGGAGGACTTCCACCGGCTCGTCAACATGACGTCCGACGAGCTGCGCACCTGGCTGCTCACGGACGCCTCGGGCGAGGAGGCGTTCCCGGCGGAGCCGGAAACCGGCGTCTCCGAGCTCGGCGCCCGTGTGGTGGACCTGCTGCGCAAGCGGAAGGTGGACCTCACCGACGGCGACGCCGACGTGATGCGGCAGGTCGTGGACTACGTCGAGGAGCACCTGGACGCCCCGCCGCCGGACGGCGCGAGCAACGAGCGGTGGCGGCACGAGCTGATGACGGTGGGCCACGACCCGCTGCGCCCCGAGCCGTCCAGCGCATAGGAGGGGGATCATGCCGAACCCGCAGCAGCCCGAGATGAGGCGGTCCGGCCGGACCGCCGTGACCGAGGAGCCGGCGCCGGAGGCCACCGACCCCAAGGCGACGCGGGCGAAGGGCCACGCGCACGGCACCGACAAGGGGAACAAGGGCGGCGGCAAGGGCGGCGGGACACCGCCGGACCAGCAGCCCCCGCACCCCGACTAGCGGACAGGCGCCGAGGCCGCCCCGGACTCCCGGGGCGGCCTCGGCGTGCGGCTCACCGGGAACGAGCGGACACGAGCGGACAGGGACGGGTAGGGACGGAAGGTGCTGGAGCTTTCGGCGGGGCAGGGGCTCGTGCAGATCGGGGAGCTGCTGCTCGCCCTGGTGCTGTCGGCCTGCATCGGCCTGGAGCGGGGGCTGCGCAACAAGAGCGCGGGGCTGCGCACGCACACCCTGGTCGGGCTGGGCGCGGCGCTGTTCATGCTGGTCAGCAAGTACGGGTTCCAGCACGCGCCGGGGCCGGTGTCGTTCGACCCGTCGCGGGTGGCGGCGCAGATCGTGTCGGGCATCGGCTTCATCGGCGGCGGGCTGATCTTCGTCCGGCGGGACGCGGTGCGCGGGCTGACGACCGCGGCGGTGGTGTGGGTGACGGCGGCGGTCGGGATGGCGGCGGGCGGCGGCCTGTGGCTGCTGGCGATCGCGGTGACCGGCGGGCACTTCCTGGTGGTGTACGGGCTGAGCGCGCTGTCGCGGCGGCTGCCGATGGAGCGGTTCCAGCCCGCCGGGGTGGCCCGGCTGCGGCTGGTCTACCGGGACGGGCGGGGCGCGCTGCGCCGGGTGCTGGTGGAGTGCACGCAGCGCGGGTTCGCGGTGCTGGAGGCCAACGTCGACCGCGAGTACCTGCCGGACGACTCCGACCGCGGCCGCGACGAGCGCCGCGACCGGGACGAGGCGACCGGGCGGCACGGCCCGTGGAACGCGGTGGTGACGCTGGTGCTGGAGGGGGCCGGCTCGATCCCCGACCTGGCCGCGACCCTGGCCGAGCTGCCCGACATCGTGGGGGTCACGGTCGGCTCGGACCACGACGACGACAGCGCGTGACCCGGGGGCCGGGGGATCCGCTAGGGCGCCTGGGTCTGCGGGCGGTAGCCCTCGTCCTCGCCGCCGGGGGCCTCGGCCTCGGCGTTCGGGGGGTCGGTCTTGCTCGGGGTGTGCTCTTCGGCGAAGTCGTCGTCGACCTCCTGCGGCGCGCCCGCCTCGGCGCGGCGGTCGGCGAGCGGTTTGTCCTCGTCCCGCTTGTGTTCGGCCATGGGGTTCCTCTACTCGGGTGGGAGGCGAATAAACGCTTAGGGTGAAGGCATGTTGTACGGGCGGGACGAGGAACTGGCCGCGATCGACCGGCTTCTCGGTCAGGTCCGCGAGGGGCGCGGTCGGACGCTCGTACTGCGCGGTGAGGCAGGCATAGGCAAGACCGCCCTTCTCGACCATGCCGCTGCGGAAGCGTCCGGCATGCGGGTGCTGCGCGGTACGGGCGTCGAGTACGAGAGCGGGATGCCGTACGCCGGTCTCCACATGCTTCTGAGCGGGCATCTGGACCGGATCGATTCGCTGCCCGACGCACAGGCGCGCGCACTGCGCAACGCCCTCAACATCGGCGCCCGCCAGGACGCCGACGGCGGTGACCGGTTCCTCGTGGGGCTGGCCGTCCTGACCCTTCTCGCCGACCTCGCCGAGGAGAAGCCGCTGCTCTGCCTGGTCGACGACGCGCACTGGCTGGACGGTCCGTCCGCCGAGGCGCTGCTGTTCGCGGCGCGGCGCCTGGAGGCCGAGCCGGTCGGGCTGCTGTTCGCGGCCCGCGACATGGACGCGCCGGAGTTCCCCGCGCCCGGTCTGCCCGAGGTGCGGCTGCGCGGGCTCGACAAGGGCGCCGCTACCGAGCTGCTCGCCCGGCACGCCGCCGAACTGCCCCGGCACGTCCACCACGAGATCCTCGCGGCCGCGATGGGCAATCCGCTGGCCCTCCTCGAACTGCCCGGGCTCCGGACGCAGGCGCACGACGCGTCCTCGGCGTACGAGCGGATCCGCCGGTCGTTCGCCGAGAAGATCGCCGCGCTGCCGGAGCCGTCCCGGACGCTGCTGCTGCTCGTCGCGGTGGACGACGCGGGCGGGATCCCCGCGATCATGGGGGCGGCGGAGCGGCTCGGCGCGTCCGTCGACGACCTGGAGCCCGCCGAGCGGCGCGGCCTGCTGCGGTCCACCGCGGACGGCCGGCTGGAGGTGCGGCACCCGATCGTCCGCACCGCCGCGTACGGCGAGGCGCCGCTGAGCCTGCGCATCGCGGCGCACCGCGCGCTCGCGGAGACGTACCGGGACCGCGGCGACCACTGCCACCACGCCTGGCACCTGGCCCGGTCGGCGACCGGGCCGGACGAGGCCGTCGCGGCCGTCCTGGAGTCGACGGCGGGCACCGAGCGGGAGTCCGGCGGCGACGCGTCCGCCGCCGCGATGTACGAGTCCGCGGCCGCGCTCAGCCCCGACCCGGCCGCGCGCGGCCGCCGCTTGGCCGCCGCCGCGCGCGCGTACGCGTTCGCCGGGCTGACGGAGCGGGCCGTCGAGCTGGCCGCGCGCGCCGAGACCGACCTGGACGACCCGGTCGCGCGCGCCGACCTGACGCTGATCCGCGCGTCCCTCGCCGACGATCAGGACCGGACGAAGGAGGCCTACCGGATGTTCGCGGAGACCGCCGCGTCCGTCGCCGAGCTGGATCCCCGCCTGTCCGGCTACCTGTTCTTCCAGGCCGCGGGCGCCGCGGCGAACGCGGGCGACTACGCGGCCGTCGACGCCATCGCGACACGCGGCACCGAGCTGGACCTGCCGAACGCGTCCCATCTGCGCGCCCTGTCCCGGGTGTTCGCCGGGCAGAACCCGCTCGCCGCGCCCGGCGACATGACCGGGGGCGTCGCCGCGCTCCGCGAGCTCATGGCCGCGATGGACCTCTGCTTCGGCCCGCGCGACCGGGTCCGCGTCGCCCTGTGGCACATCCTGATCGGCGACCTCGATGGCGCCGCCGAGACGGCCGCCGAGCTGGAGGCGCGGTACCGCGCGCAGGGCGCGATCGGGCTGCTCGCGCCCATCCTGATGATCCGCGCGCGGGCGCGGCTGATGCTCGGCCACCACCGCGACGCGCACACCGCCGCGACGGAGGGCCTGCGGATCGCCGCCGACACCGGGCAGCACCGCATCCGCGTCTACCTGCAGACGGTCCTCGGCCTCCTCGCCGCGATCGAGGGCGACGAGGAGCGCTGCACCGAGCTGACCGAGGAGGCGCTGGCCCGCGCGGTGCCGCCGAGCAGCGTCCACGCGGCGGCGGCGCGCGGGCTCCTCGATCTCGGTCTCGGCCGCCACGAGGCCGCGCTGTCCCGGCTGTCGGACGTGGTGAGCGGGCCGAACCGGCAGGGCGCGATCGCGAGCCTGCCCGACCTCGTCGAGGCCGCCGTCCGCGCGGGCCGTCCGGAGCCGGGGAAGGACGCCGCCGAGTGGTACACCGGCTGGGCCCGGCAGATCGGGCGGCCGTGGGCGGAGGCGATCGCGCTGCGCTGCGCCGCCCTCCTCGCCCCGGACGACGCGGCGGACGCGTTGTTCGCGCAGGCCGTCGAGCTGCACCGCAAGGGCGGCACGCCGTTCGAGCGGGCCCGCACCGAGCTGCTCTACGGCGAGTGGCTGCGGCGCTCGCGGCGCCGCAACGACGCCCGCGCCCAGCTCCACTCGGCGCTGGAGGCGTTCGAGCGGCTCGGCGCGGCGCCGTGGGCGGAGCGCGTCCGCACCGAGCTGCGCGCGGCCGGCGAGAGCCTCGCCGCCGCCGGCGCGGACGCGGGGCGCGACGATCTCGCCGCCCGCCTCACCCCGCAGGAGCTCCAGGTCGTCCGGCTCGCCGCGGCGGGCCTCAGCAACCGGGAGATCGGCGCGCAGCTGTTCCTCAGCCCCCGCACCGTCGGCTACCACCTCTACAAGGCGTATCCGAAGCTCGGCGTCGCGTCACGAGGCGAGCTCCCGCACCTCGACCTCACCTGAGAAGGCGGGCCGGGGTGACCTGGCGGGAGTGGAACACGAGGTCGAGGAGGGCGCCGGGGCACGAGCCGGACATCGCGTGGTCCGCGTCGTCCTCGGGACGGTAGCCGGGGCCGATCACCCGGATCGGCGCGGGGGCGGCGAGCCAGGCGGCGACCGCGGCCGGGCGCGGTCCGCGCAGGTCGAGCAGGTAGTGCGGCGGGCCCGCCTGCCCGAGGACGGCGTCGCCGAACGCGGCGGGCGGCGGCGGGACCGGGACGCCGCCGTGCACCGCGCCGTGGTCGAACGTCAGCCCGACCGCCAGGTAGCCGTCGCCGAGCTCCTTGCGCAGGTGACCGCCCGTGTTCGTGCGCTCGGACGGCCCGCTGGTGACGCGCTCGCCGCTCGCCGCGTGCGCGATGCCGCCCCAGTAGACGACCTTGGAGCGCGTCCGCTCGTGCCACCAGAGCAGGTTGGCCGCCATCCGCCGCTCGCTGAACGGGATGATCTCCTCGTACGGCAGGCCGTGGAAGTGGTGGAAGTCCACGATCGCCTGGGCGGCGTGCACCGCGAGATCGTCGCCGGGGATGTCCTTGACCAGCGCGTACGCCTGCTCGGCCCGGTCGCTGAGGGGGCGCTTGGCGGGCTCGCGGCGGAACCGGCCCACATGCTCGTCGATGTCGCCGTCCGGCCGCAGCGGCGCGTACAGCTCCCGGATCTCGCCGAGCCCGCCGGGGGCGGCCCGCCGGACGTGCTCGGTGACCAGGTCGTACGCCGATGCCCGGACGGTGGTGAAGTTCATCCCGAACACCCGGACCGGGTCGCCGGGGTGGTCCTCGTTGAAGCGCCGGATCCAGAGCAGCGCGTCGAGCACCTCCTCGGTCCGCCACGGCAGCCACGCGTCGGACAGCAGCGCGCGCGGGTCGCCCTCGCCCGTCCGGACGTACGCGTCGAGGCGCAGGCCGCTCGTCCAGTCCTCCTCCAGGGCGAGCGTCCTGAACCCCAGTTCCTCCACCAGGAACCGCAGGACGCGGTGCTGGAGCACGAACAGCTCGTGGGCGCCGCGCGTCGCCGCGCCGAGGCCCGCCACGCGCGCGCCGCCCGCCGCGTCCCGCAGCGGTTCCAGGTCGCCGAGCGGCCCGTCCGCCGAGCCCGCGGCGACGGGCCGCGCCTCCTCCGCGATCCAGCTCGTGACCGCGTTCTCCCCGCTCATGCCGTCTCCTCTCGTCGTCGCCGACGCTAGGAGCCGGGGGACCGGCCGGGCATCCGTCACCCGACTGGTCCCGGCCGGGAGCGGCCTCTCAGGCGCGCATCGAGCCGGCGATCTGGCGGGTCGTGACGTTGATCCGGTTCCACGCGTTGATCGCGGCGATGCACATGATGAGGGAGAGCAGGCTCTCCTCGTCGTAGGCGTCGGCGGCCTCGTCCCAGACGTCGTCGGGGACGCCCGCGGGGTTGTCGGCGATGCGGGTGGCGGCCTCGGTGAGGGCGAGCGCGGCGCGCTCCTCGTCGGTGAAGTACGGGGACTCGCGCCAGGCCGCGACGGACCAGAGGCGCTCGTCGGTCTCGCCGTCCTTCTTGGCGTCGTAGGCGTGCATGTCGGCGCAGAAGCCGCAGCCGTTGATCTGGCTGGCGCGGAGCCGGACCAGTTCGAGGGTGCTCTTCGGGACGCTGCTCTTGGCCAGCACGCCCTCCAGGTCGAGCAGCGCCTTGTAGGCGCCGGGGGCGATGGCGGAGAGGCCGGTCATCCGTGGCTGCATAGTAATTCCCTTTCTGAGATGGGGGATATCCAGATTTCAAGCGCGCCGAGGCCGCTCCGGAACGGCTCCGGCGCCGGTCAGGTGGTCGGGCGGTCGGGCGGTCAGGTGGTCAGGTGGTCAGTTGCGCGCGTACCAGGCCCGCACGTTGTCCTCGATCTCCGGCACCCCGCGCTTCACCGCCGCGCTGACGTCGGCGAGCGTCTGCTCGGCCAGCGCCCTGCGCCAGGCGAGCTCCGCCTTCCGCATGGCGGTGCTGACGGCGCAGGGCCGCCGCAGGACGGACGCGGGGGTGCCGGCCCCGACGCCGCGGACGCGGATCTCGGTGCACTGGAACGCCTCCTCCGGCCCCTCGATCGCGGCCACCACGTCCATCATCGTGATCTTCTCCAGCGGGCGGGCGAGGCGGAAGCCGCCCCGCGCGCCCGGCGTCGAGGTCACGAGACCGGCCTTGACCAGGGCCTGGAGCTGCTTGTTCAGGTAGGGCGGGGGAAGTTCGAAGCCGGCCGCGAGCCGTGCCGTCGGCACGGGCCGGTCCTCGTCCATCCAGTCGAGCAGCAGCAGGCAGTGCGCCGCCCACTCGACCCCCTCGCTGATTCGCATAACCCGGACATTACACGTCTAGATTCAATCCGTCCACCGCCTTGACGAGCCGGGGGGCGTCGTCGTCCGCCAGGACGATGCCGAACTCCTCGGCGAGCACGTCCGGGAGCCGCACCGGAGGCACGGTGCGCGTCTCGCCCGCGCCGGACGGCCGCGTCACCGTCAGCTTCGTCCCGTCCAGCACGAGGTGCGCCTCGGGGGAGAACCGCTGGACGAACGGCCGCCTCGTGAACGGCGACCGCGGGCTCGTCGCCACGTAGTGGTTCAGCACGTCGAAATCGACGCGGAACGCCTCGACCAGGGGGAACGAGTGCCGCCTGAACCAGCCGTCCGGGCCGCGCTGGTGCATCTCCCACACCTGGGCGCCCGCCGGCAGCGCCGCGGAGGCCCGGCCGGGACGCAGCCGGAAGCCCCAGCCGTCCTGCTCGACGTCCGCGCCGCCGGGGAACTCCAGCGGCTCCAGCGGGCCGCCGCCGAAGCCGACGTCGCACAGCAGCGCGGGCTCGTCCGCGGCCTGCCCGGGCGTGCGGACGTGCAGCAGCGCGTGCGTGCCCGGGAGCACCTTCTCCGCCCCCATGGACACCCGGCCGGTCAGCGCCGTGACCTCGAAGCCGATCCTCTCCAGCACGGCGGCGAACAGCCGGTTGTGCTCGAAGCAGTACCCGCCGCGCGGCCGGTCGACGAGCTTGCCCTGCACGGTCGCGAGGTCCAGCTCGATCGGCCGGCCCAGCATGATCTCCAGATTCTCGAACGGGATCGCGGTGACGTGCGCTCGGTGCAGCGCGCGCAGCGTCGCGGCGTCCGGCCGGGGGACGCCGTCGAAGCCGATGCGCTCGAGGTAGGCGGGCAGGTCCAGCCGGTCGCCCTGCCATCCGAAACCGAGATCCTCGCTCATGATGCTCCCTCCGCCCGCGCGGCCGCGCGGCCGTGCTCGAATGCGCTCCTGAACGGGGCAACGCCGATCGCCGCCGTGATCGTCCCGACAGCTCGGTTGATATCGCCCATTTCGGCCTCCGGGAGTGGGGCGCCGGCGGACGCGCGCAGCGCGGACGCCTCGCCGAGCAGCCGAGCCGCCGCGATGTGCTCGCCCGCGAGCGCGCGCGCACCCGCCACCCCTTCGAGCGCGAGCGCGATGGCGCGCGGATCGCCGGTGGCGCGCGCGCCGGCGAGCCCGTCCAGGTGCAGCGCGAGCGCGGCCTCCGCGTCCCCGCGCAGTTCCGCGACGTACCCGAGCTGGGCGTGCAGGAACGCGATCCCGGCCGTCCCGCCGATGCCGCGCAGCCAGCCGAGCGGGGCGCGCAGGTGCCGCTCGGCGGCGTCGAGGTCGCCGCGGGCCCGCGCGACCAGCCCGAGCCCGGCCTCGGCGAACTCCTCCGGCGACCGGGCGGCCTGCCGAGTGGCGATCCGTAGGGCCTCCTCGTGCCGGTCGCGGGCCTCGTCGAGGGCGCCGGTCAGCAGCGCGACGCGGCCGAGCCCGGCCGTGCGGAACGACACCTCGGGCCACATCCCGAGGTCCTCGGCGAGCCGCAGGCCCGCGCGGTGGTGGGCGGCGGCCGCCGCGTAGTCGCCGGTGATCTCGGCGCGGCGGCCGAGGGCGTCGGTCGCCTCCAGCCGGCCCCACGCGTCGCCCAGGGCGGTGAAGAGCGCCATGCTCTCGCCGCCGTCGCGCTCCATGGCCGCCAGGCCGCCGTGGACGATCGCGAACTTGGCGCGGGTCGCCAGCGCGGCGGCCGTGTACCAGGGGTCGGCGCGCGCGCGGAACACGGCGAGCGCATGTTCGACGCGAGCCTGGTTCGCGGTGATGTCGCCATAGGCCCAGTGGGCGTGGCTCAGGAACCACTCCGCCCGCGCGTAGGCGAACGTCTCCCGGTCCTTGTAGCGCTCAAGGGCGGCGACGCGCAGGCGCTCGGAATCGGTGGTCTCGCCCGCCAGCATGGTGAAACCCGCCAGCCACGTCTCGGCCTCCACCCGACCGGGCTCGGCCGCACCGGCCTCCGCCAGCGCCTCCTTGAAGGCGTATCGGGCCTCGCCGAACCGTCCGCGCAGGTACCAGTACCAGCCCAGCGCGTTCACCAGCGGCAGCCCAGCCCCGTGGTCGAGGGCGGCGCGCAGGTTGGCACCCTCCTGATCGAGGCGTTCCAGCCATTCGCGCTGCTCAGGTCCCCGTAGTGCGCCGTCCGCCCGTTCGGCCAGGTCGATGTAGTACCGGATGTGGCGGTGCCGCAGTTCCTTCTCCTCGCCCGCCTCGCGCAGCCGCTCCAGCCCGTAGGCGGCGACCGATTCCAGCAGGCGGTAGCGGTCGTCCCGCGCGCGCACGACGAGCGAACGGTCCACGAGGCGCGCCAGCACCTCGGCGTCCGCGCCGCAGACCTCCTCAGCCGCCGCGAGCGTGCAGCCGCCCGCGTGGACGGCGAGGCGCCGCAGCACCGCCCGCTCGTCCTCGCCGAGCAGGCCCCAGCTCCAGTCGATCACCGCGCGGAGCGTCCGCTGCCGCTCCGGGCCGCCGCGCCGGCCGCCCGCCAGCACGCGGAACCGGTCGTCGAGCCGCGCCGCCAGCTCCCGCACCCCGAACGCCCGGACGCGCGTCGCCGCCAGTTCCAGCGCGAGCGGGACGCCGTCCAGCCGCCGGCAGATCGACGCGACCCACGGCGCCGACGCCGCGTCCAGCGCGAACCCGGGGTCCGCCGCCGACGCCCGCGCCGCGAACAGCCGGACCGCGCCCGACTCCAGGAGCGCGTCCGGGGCCGTCGCGTGCCCGGGCAGGTCCAGCGGCGGGACGACCAGCAGCCGCTCGTCCGGCAGGCCGAGCGGCTCGCGCGACGTCGCGAGGACCCGCAGGCCGGGCGCGGCGGCGAGCAGCCGCCCGGCCAGCTCCGCGACCTGCTCGACCACGTGCTCGCAGTTGTCCAGGACGAGCAGCGCCCGCCGCCCGCGCAGCGCCTCGCCGACGCGCCCGGCGGCGCCCGACGGGCCGCCGGGGCCGCCGGGGTCCGGCGCGGTCTCGTCGCGCAGGCCGAGGACATGCCCGATCAGCCGGGCGACCTCGGCGGACGTCGCCGGACGGCCCGGCGCCAGCTCGACGAACCAGACGCCGTCCGGGTGGACGGCGGCCGACCGGGCCGCCGTCTCCAGCGCCAGCCGGGTCTTCCCGACGCCTCCGGTGCCGGTCAGCGTCACCAGCCGGTGCGCGGCCAGCAGCGCGCGGGCGCGCTCGACCTCGCGTTCGCGCCCGATCAGCTCGCCGAGGACGGCCGGCAGGCGCGGAGCCGTCCGCGGGCGCTCGGCCTCCGACGGATCCTGCTCCAGCATCGACCGGTACAGCGCGGCCAGCTCCGGACCGGGGTCGACGCCCAGCTCGTCGGCGAGGCGTTCCCGCAGGTCGTGGTAGCCGGTGAGCGCCTCGGCGCGGCGTCCGGCGCGGTACAGGGCGCGCAGGTGCGCGGCGCGCAACCGCTCCCGGAGCGGGTGCTCCGCGACCGGCGCGGCCAGCTCGGCGGCGACCGCCGCGTGCTCGCCCAGGTCGAGCCGCGCCTCGGCGTGCTCTTCGAGGGCGGCCAGCCGGCGCTCCTCCAGGCCGGCGGCCGCCGCCTCGGCGAACGGGGCGTCCGCGAACCCGTCGAACGCCGGCCCGCGCCACAGCTCCAGCGCGGACCCCAGCAGGTGCGCCTTGGCGACCGGATCGGCGGTCCGCCCGGCCCGGACGAGCAGCGCCGCGAACTCGCCCGCGTCCACGGCGTCCGGCGGCACGTCCAGCGCGTACCCGGGCGGGCGGGCGGCGACCAGCGCCCGCGCGCCCGGCTCGGCGTCCTCCAGGACCCTCCGCAGCTGCGAGACCCGGGCTTGGAGCGTTCCCGCCGGGTTCCGGGGCGGCCGTTCGCCCCACAGCGCGTCGATCAGCCGGTCCACCGGGACGGCTCGGCCCGGCTCGGTGAGCGCCTCGGTGAGCAGCGCCGCCAGCAGCGTCCGGACCTTGGGCTCGGGTACCCGGACCGGCGTCCCGCCGGACGTCCACCCCGTAAGCGGGCCAAGCACCCCAAAGCGCACACCGCCAGCGTAACGAGCGCTACGGACGGACCCGCAGCCGTTCCGTAGCGCTCCACGCCACGGTTGGGCCCGAACAACACGCCCCTTAAGGAGAAGCACATGACATCGCCGGTCACCGTCATCGGCCTAGGCCCCATGGGCGCGACCATGGCGCGGACGTTCCTCGCCAACGGCCACCCCACCACGGTGTGGAACCGCACCCCGTCCAAGGCCGCCCCACTGGTCGAACAGGGCGCGACCCTCGCCGCCACCATGGCAGACGCGCTCGCCGCGTCCGAACTGGTCGTCATCAGCCAGACCGACTACCAGGCCATGTACGACTCCATCGGCGACGCCGACGTCAAGGGACGCGCCCTGGTGAACCTCAGCTCCGGCAGCCCCGGCGAACTGCGCCGCGCCGGCGACTGGGCCCGCGAGAACGGCGCCGACCTGCTGACGGGCGGCGTGATGGTGCCCCCGCCCGGCATCGGGCGGCCCGGCTCGTACGTCTTCTACAGCGGCCCGGAAGCGGTCCTCGACCGCCACCGCGACACCCTCGCCGAACTGGGCGACACCACGTTCGTCGGCACCGACCCGGGCCTGTCGATGCTCTACTACCAGTCGCAGCTGTACGTGTTCTGGTCCACGCTCGTCTCGTACATGCACGCCGCGGCCCTGCTCGGCACCGCCGGGGTGTCCGCGCAGCAGTTCCGGCCGTTCGCGTCGACCACGCTGGAGGCCCTGACGGGCGACGGCCCGATGGGCTTCCTGCGCATCCTCGCCGAGGAGATCGACGGGGGAGTCTCCCCGGGCGGCGCCAACAGCCTCCGCATGCAGGCCGTGGGCGCCGACCACGTCGTCGAGGCGAGCCACGAGGCCGGGATCGACACCGCCGGACCGGCCGCCCTCCGCGACCTGTTCCGGCGCGCCGTGGACGCCGGGCACGGCGACGGCGGCCTGTCCTCGGTCATCGACGTCATCCGCCGTCCGGCACGAGAGGGAGGCGCATGACGAACCGCGCGCCCCGCTCGCTGTCGGCGATGGTGAGCGTGCCGCCGTAGATCTCGGTGATCTCGCGGGCGATCGGCAGCCCGAGGCCCGTCCCCTGCGGGTCCCGCTCGCGCGACTCGCTCAGCCGCGCGAACCGCTCGAAGACCCGTTCCCGCTGGTCCGGCGGGATGCCGTGGCCGTCGTCCTGGACCTCCAGCAGCGCCGTCCCGCCGTCCCGCCGGACCGTCACCTCGACGCTCGACTCGGCGTGCCGCTCGGCGTTGCTCAGCAGGTTGCCGAGCACCCGCGCGATCCGCACCGGGTTCGCCCGCACGATCACGCCGGGCTCCAGCCGGGCCGTGACCCGCACGCCGTCGCCGCGCCGGTCGACCTCCCGGCGGGCCGCCTCCGCGAGGTCGACGGGCTCCACCGGCTGCGGCGCCCGCGAGTCCAGCCGGGACAGCTCCAGCAGGTCCATCACGATGTCGTTGAGCCGCTCGGTGTCGCGCAGCGCCGAGCGGAGCAGCGGCCGCGACTCCTCGGCGGCCTCGTCCAGCGCCATCTCCAGCTGCATGTGCAGGCCGGCGATCGGGTTGCGCAGGTCGTGCGAGGCGTCGGAGATGAACCTGCGCTCCCGGTCGGTCGCCTCCTCCAGCCGCTGCAGCGTCCCGTTGACCGTCTCGCCCAGCGCCTGGATCTCGCCGTGGGTGCGCGGGACGTACACGCGCTGGCGCAGGTCGCGCATGTCGAGGCCGGCCAGTTCCCGCCGGATCCGGTCGACGGGGGCGAACGCCCGGCCGATCGTGTGCCACGTCCACCACGCGACGAGGGCCAGCAGCACGAGCAGGATCGCGACGAGGCTGAGCGGCAGCCCCCACACGTTCAGCAGGCTCGGGAGCGGCTCGGCCGTGACGACCATCGCCCCGGGCCCCCACGGCGACGCGTTCACCACCCGCAGGCCGAAGATCCACGCGCAGCCCGGGATCGACGCGGGGCAGGTCCGCTGGTCGACGAGCAGGGTCCCGGTCGCGAGGTCGGCGCTCGCCAGCGGCGGCTTGCCGCGGGCCGCGGGCGTCGCCGCCAGCACCGTCCTGCCGTCCGGGGTGACGACCTGCACCAGGCTGGACTCGTCCGGGCGGGTGGTGAGCGCCGGGCCGCTCCGCCCGCGCAGGACGTCGAACACGATCCGCTCCGTGGTGCGCTCGGCCTTGTCCGCCTCGCGGCGCTCCAGCCAGTCGCGGACGAGGAGCATGCCGAGCACCAGGATCACGGTCAGGAACAGCGCCGCGAACGCGACGGTGACGACCGTCGCGCGCCCCCGCACGGAGATGAAGAGGCGGTCGCGCCAGTAGCGGGTGCGCTCGCGCCAGCCCTGCGTCACAGCCGTTCCCCCGGATCGTCACCCTGTGTTGCTGATCGCTACCAAGCGTACGGGGCGGCGTACCCGTTCCCGGGGACCGGTGGGCTTGTGCATAGTCAAGTCATCGATATATAAAGATCGCATGAGCAAGCCGATGCAGGAACCGACGTTCCTGATCCTCACCGCCCTCGCGGACGGGGCGCAGCACGGCTACGGGATCATCGCCGACGTCGACCGGATCTCCGCCGGGCGCACCCGGCTGCGCGCCGGCACCCTCTACGCGGCCCTCGACCGGCTCCAGGCCGAGCACCTCATCGCCCCCGACCGCGAGGAGGTCGTCGACGGCCGGCTGCGCCGCTACTACCGGCTCACCGAGGACGGCGCCGCCGCGCTCGCCGCCGAGGTCGACGCGCTCCGCCGCCGCACCGAGGCCGCCGCCCGCCGCCTCGCCGCCTTCCGCCTCCCCGGAGGCGGGACCGCCCCGGCGTTCGCCGGACTCTTCCCGAGGGGGCTCCGTTGAGCACGCTCGAAGACCGCTACCGCCGCCTCCTGGCCTGCTACCCCGCCGCCCACCGCGAGGACCACGGCCAGGAGATGCTGGACGTCCTGCTGTCGGCCGCCCGCCCCGGCCAGACGCGCCCGTCCCTCGCCGACACCGCCGACCTGCTGCTGGGCGCGGTGCGGATCCGGTTCCGCCGCGCCCTGTCCGGCGCCGGGACCTCCCTCTGGCCGGACGCCCTCGCCATCACCGGCTTCCTCGCCATGCTCCTGCTGATGGCCGAGGCCGCGCGGTTCACCCTGAACGTGCCGACGCTGTTCCGCGCCGCCATCATGCAGGACCACGGGGGCCTCGGGCTGTACGGGGTGCTCTACTTCCTCGGTACCGGACCGTACTGGCTCGCCTGGGCGGTCATCGCGGTGCTGGCCTGGCGCGGCATGCGCCGCCGTGCCACCGTCGCCGCCTGCACGGTGACCGCGCTCCAGATCGCTCTCGCCACCTACGGGACGGCCTTCCACGACTACGCCTACGCGTATTACGGCAGGGACTTCGCGGGAACGTCGCTGCCGCTCGCCCTGCTCGCCACGGCGTCCCTGGTCCTGTCGCCCGGCCCGCGCCGTGGCGCCCACCTGCTCGGCCGCGCCCGCCTCATCGGGGCCGTGACGGTGGCCACCGTCCTGGCCTTGCTGCACTCGTACCCGGTGTTCTCCCTGCTCGCCTATGACCAGGCCGAGATCGAACCGCGGACCGCCATGGACGCCCTCGTCACCGTCACGCAGAGCTGGAGTGCGGTGCAGGCGGCGGGTGTGCTGGCGGCCGCCGTCGTGACCGCGGCCGCGCTGGCACGCGACCGCACGAGCCGCCGCGCGTTCGCCCTGTTCGCCCTCGTCGGCGCCCCTGCCCTGGTCAACGCGTCCGGCGACATCTTCCCCGACGGCGTGCCCGCCGCGCTGATGCTGCTGCCGGGATCGCTGATGGTCGGCATGGCCGGACTCGTCGTCGCCGATCTCTGCGTCCGCGTCGTGGAGTCCCCCGCCGGGGCGCGGGCGCGCCGACGGGTGCGGTCGTCGGTCTGATCAGCCGACCCGGAGCCCGCTGACGGCCTCGGCGGACGCCTCCGGCGCACCTTGCGGCGTCAGTCGCGCGACGGGGACCATGCGCCGCCGCTTCACCTCGTACCGCTCGCTGATGGACGCCTGCCCGAGCATCCGCTTGAGCAGGCGTTCCCTTTCCCCGGCGTCCTCGACCACCACGATGCCGGCGGGGTACCAGCGATCGTCCGCCTCGACCTTCGCGGACGTGGCGGAGCGCAGCGACTCCACCAGCGCGCCGTCCGCGTCGTCGGCCAGCAGGACGTGGTCGTCGCCGTCGCGGAACGAGGCGATGATGCCGGGCTCGCCGTGGGGTTCCAGTTCGACCATCACGCCCGGCATGCCGCCGAAGCGGTAGAGCACGACCCGTCCCCGCGTGGCCGCGAACACCGTCCGGTTGGCCAGCCCGATCACGAACAGCAACGCCCCGTCCACAGGAGCCCCCTCTGCGAATCACCGCTTATGGGAAGTCTGCCCCAGATTGCTCCGGGGTGGGAGGTGCGTTGGTCGCGGGTATGCGGGCCTGGGTTGCGAACGCGCCGGGGGTGAGGCCGGCGCGCGCGCGGAAGAACTTGGAGAAGTTGGCGGTGTCGTCGAATCCGGTGCTGCGGGCACATTCGGCGACGGTGATGCCGGTATGGGCGAGGAGCCTCTTGGCCTCCAGCACCACCCGGTCGTCCAGGAACCGCTTGGCGCTGCGGCCGGTCGCCTCCTGCGTCGCCCGGCTGAGGGTGCGCGGCGAGTAGCCCAGTCGCCGGGCGTACCAGGCGACCTCCCGCGACGTCGCGAAGTGCGCCTCCACTGCCGTCGCGTAGGCGGTGAACGCCTCGCGCCCGGCGGGCGGCGGAGGCGCGCAGTCGGCGGCGCGGAGCAGGAGGACCTCCAGCAGCGCGCGCAGGATCGCGGTACCGCCGGGTATCGGTCGGGCGCGGGACGCGTCGTACTCGCGGCGCAGATGGTCGGCGGCGAGACGGACCAGCGCGGGGCGCTCGGGCTGCCGCCAGGTGACCGGCCCGAAGGGCTCGGCGCCCGGGGAGCCGTGCGGGACGGCTTCGGGACGGAAGAGCACCAGGGTTCCGTCCAGGTTCTCGATGTCGTCCCAGCGGTGCACACGGCCCGGCCGGATCCAGACGATCGTGCCCGGCCCCAGGCGGTGATGGACGAAATCCACCGTCACCGCTCCCCGCCCCGAATCGACGATCGCGAGCACATGGAAGTCGGCCCGCTGCAAGGGCGGATGCCCGCTGCCTGCGGGCATTCCTCGCAGCAGAGGGAACGTGATGACTTCGACACCGCCGTCCGCCGCGTAGCGCAGCGATCGGATGTCGTCTCGCTGTCCGTTTTTCACCATAGACAGGCCGGAGCTTACCTGTTCCGAGAGGTCGCCGGTTCGTAGCGTCGAAGCAGACGAAAGGAGAGTCCAGATGGACAAGCGATACGTGAACGTCCAGGGCGGACGTCTGCCGGTGTGGGTGCGCGACGGAGAGCCGACCGCGCTGGTGTTCCTCCACTACTGGGGCGGTTCCCACCGCACCTTCGCGCCGGTGATCGACCGGCTCGCGTCCGGACGCACCGTCGTGTCCTACGACCACCGCGGCTGGGGCGCGGCCCGCGACCTCCCCGGCCCCTACGGGATCGAGCGCCTCGCCGACGACGCGCTGGACGTCGTCCGCGGACTCGGCCTCGACCGGTACGTGCTCGTCGGGCACTCGATGGGCGGGAAGACCGCCCAGCTCGTCGCGTCGCGGCGCCCTGCCGGACTGGCCGGGCTCGTCCTCGTCGCCCCGGCCCCGCCCCGCCCGACCGTGGACGCGCGGGCGGCGGAGGCGCTGTCGCACGCCTACGACAGCCGCGCGACGGTCGCCGACGCGCTCCAGCACGTCCTGACCCACCGGCCCCTGCCCGCCGACCTGCGCGAACAGGTGATCGCCGACAGCCTCGCCGCAGGCGACGACGCCCGGCTCGCCTGGCCGCGCCACGGCATCACCGCCGACATCTCCCACGCCGCCCGCACCATCGACGTCCCCGTCCACGTCCTGGCCGGACGGCACGACCGCGTCGACCCGCCCGCCTCGCTGGAGGCCGACCTCCTGCCCGTCATCCCCGGCTCCCGCATGACGGTCATCGAGGACACGGGCCACCTGTCCCCGCTGGAGGCGCCCGGCGCACTCGCCGCCCAGATCGACCGCTTCGCCGCCGGCCTCGTCCCCTCCCGCTCGTGACGCCGAACCGCCCCGCGTCCCGCCTCAGATCACGTTGGACGGACGGTCGAGCCAGACCCGCTGCCCCTCCGGACCGGCGACCAGCCCGAACCGGTCCCGGCCCGGACTTCCCCACCCGACCCAGCGCAGGTAGGCGGCCTCGACCTCGTCCCACAGCCGCCGCTCACCGCCCTGGACCACCAGAAAGTCGTCCGCGCCCAACCGATAGGAGCACCGCGCCCACGACGTCCCCGCCCCGTCCACGAGCACCAGGCTCGGCCGCCCCCGGACGATCCGCTCGTCACCGAGCACGTCGGGCAGCATCCCGGCGATCGCGATGCCCGCCCTGGACGAGTCGCCGTCCACGGTCCGAGGATCGAGCCGCGTCCGCGACTCCTCGCCGTCCCGGTCGAGGTCACCGAACCCGGGACTGCGCTGCGACCGCAGCATCATGTAATCGGCCGACCCGTGGAACCGCCCGATCGCGCGGCCGTCGCCCGTGACCGTGAGCCGCGCCTTGTGCCCGTCCCCGAGCGACGGCATCCACGGGAACAGAATCACCCCTCCCGGCCGCGTCTGCTCGATCCAGCTCGCCGGCAGGACGGTGACCGCGCACGTCACGTGGACCCGGTCGAACGGCGCCCGCGCGGGCACGCCCTTCTCGCCGTCGCCGACCACCAGGTCCGGCGCGAACGCCGCCTCCCTGAGGTTCGCCGCCGCCCTCTCCGCGACCCGTTCGTCCACCTCGACGGACGTCACCCGCCTGGCGCCGAGCCTGGACGACAGCAGGGCCGCCGTCCAGCCCGTCCCGGTGCCGATCTCCAGCACGCGGTCGTGATCGCGGGGCGCGAGCAGTTCGAGGAAGCTCACCACCGCCCCGGGCGCCGACAGCGACGACGTCCACGCCCCTTGACCGGACGCCGGATCGCCCGCCCCGTCGTCCACCTGCGTGACGATCGCGGCGTCGGCATAGGCGGCCTCCCGCCACCGCTCCGGATCGGCGGACCGGTCGATCGCGAAAGGAGCACCGGCACCGTCGGGCGTGCACCAGGCCCGATCCGGGACGAACAGATGGCGCGGCGCCTCGTGCATCGCCCGCTCCCACTCAGGACTGCGCAGGTCACCGCTCTCCCGCAGCCGCCGGACGAGTTCGGATGTGGTCACTTTCCCCTCTTCCCGCCGCCACCGGTGTTGTCGTCGTCCTTCTTGTCCGGCGGAATCGGCTGCCCCGGCCGATGCGTGTCGCCGCTGTTGTCGTGCTTGCCCATTGGCCCCATCTCCTTGTCTCGCGCGGGACTTTCACCGGGCCGAGAACAACCGGCACGTGAGAAGCGCACCGACCGCCTCCACCCGCGATTCGCGAGCCCGCTGGAACAGAACCTCGCCCTGCGCCGAACGCACCGGCCGAAAGGCCCGCGCCCTGCCGAGCCGGAGCCGAACCGCGCGACCTGCTAGAGGCCGCATTTCGCCCACGTGACCTTTCCGCCTTCCACCAGCGGCCGCGTGCCCCAGGAGAGCGCGAGCTCCGAGACCATGAACACCCCGCGCCCCGACGTGGCCTGAACGTCCTCCGCGCACACCACCGGACGCCCGTCGCCGCCGTCCCACACCTCGATCACGGCGCCGCCGTCCCGCTCGTCCCGGAACACCCGCACCACGACCGGCCCTTCGCCGTGCACGCACGAATTCGTGACGAGCTCGCTCACCAGGACGCGTCCGATGTAGTCGTCGCGCGAACCCCATTCGCGGAACCATTCCGCGAGGAACCGCCGCGCCAGCCCCGGAGCCCGATCATCCGGCTCCAACACCAGCGTCGGCACCTCCGAGGCGAACGAAGTAGGCGACATCGGACACCATTCCTGACTGGCCGTGGATACTTCCTTTGCTTCTTGATGACAGTCAGCCATAATGGAAGCACTCAGCGTGACAAAACGCATGTCGCGCATGGCAAGCCGTGGTGCATGCGCCCCTGCCACTTGGGTGTTGGTTGGGTGCCCCGAAAGAGGGAGGATGAGGACATGGCTCCACAGCGCAAGCGCGGGACGGTCTCGCCGACGCTGCTCGCCTTCGGGCGCCGGTTCCGCCGGCTCCGCGAGGCGAAGGGCTGGACGCAGGAGGCGCTCGGCCGCCGCGCGAACGGCGGGCTCGGAGTCAAGCCCCAGTACATCGGCGCGGTCGAGAACGGCCGCACCCGCTGCACCCGCGAGTTCGCCGAAACCATGGACCACGCCCTGGACGCGGACGGCGAGCTCCTCGACCTCTACGACGACCTGGTCAAGGACGCCACCTTCCCCACCTGGTTCGACTGGCACACCGTCGAACCCGAAGCGGAAATGCTCCAGGCATACGAGCCGCTAAACATCCACGGCCTTCTCCAGACTCCCGCCTATGCCTCTGCGCTGCTGAGAAGCGACAAAGAAGCGGTCGAAGCGCGCATCAACCGCCAGAGCATCCTGGGCCGGGATAACCCGCCACCGCCGAATCTCTCGGTGCTCCAGGACGAGGTGTCCCTCTACCGTCCGGTCGGCAGCTCGGAGATCATGAAGGAGCAACTGGAGCATCTCCTCTACCAGGTGGAGCGGCGCGTCGTGACCGTCCAGATCGTCTCCAGTGCTGGTGAGCACGCCGGGAACAGCGGATCATTCACCCTCGCTACGCTCCCCGATAGAAGCGAGATCGCTTACGTGGACATGGCGGCCCGCGGTCTCACGCTCAGTGATCCGGAAGACATCGCGTTGGTGAGTCGATCGCTCATCGAGATCCGGTCGCTGGCCTTGCCCGTGAGTCATTCTATCGAAGTAATTCAGAAAGCGGTGCGAGAAAAATGGACCTGAATAGCGCAATCTGGCGGAAGTCGAGTTACACCACGTCGAACGGCGGCAATTGCGTGGAGTTGGCGTCGGTGCCGGGGACGGTGGCGGTCCGCGACAGCAAGGACCCGGATGGCCCCAGGCTGGTGTTCGACCGGCGCGCCTTCGCGGAGTTCCTGACGAGCGTCAAACGGTAGGGCCGACTGACCTCGTGCCGGTCGTGGAGGTGTCAGACGAGATGGACCTGAACCACAATCCCTGGCGGACGAGCAGCTACGGCACTAACAACGGCGGGCAGTGTGTCGAGCTTGGCGCTCTTCCCAATGCCGTCGTCGCACGGGACAGCAAGGACCCGGACGGCCCGAGGCTGGTGTTCGACCGGCGGGCGTTCGCGAAGTTCCTGACGCACATCAAGCGCTAGCACCGCAGGGGCGTGGCAATGATGCACCCGACGAACTAGTGCCGCGTCAATGAACGGATCGAGGCCCAAGACACCGCCCTGCGCTACTTCGCGCTCGACGGCACCGACCATGCCCTACGCGCCGTCGTCAACAGGGCGAACGTTGCCTGAGCGGTGTGTCCCGACCTTTGTCAGGAGCCGGCGGGCGGTTCGATCGCCGGCTCCTCGCCGGCGGCGAGCGGGAAGTAGCCCAGAAAGGTGACGCCTTCCTCGGTGGCGTCGAACTTTTCGATCACCGCGCCCTGGGGTTCGTGGAATACGTCCCCGGGGCGTAGCACCGAGGGCTCCTGGCCTGCGATCTGGTAGACGGCCGAGCCGGATTCGATGCTGCCGAACACGGGCCCGTTGTGGATGTGTCGACCGGCAGGATGGCCAGGGGCGATCCGGATGCGGCGGATCTGGATACGGGCCGTCGCCTTGACCGGGTCCACCACTTCATCGAGCAGAATCTCTCGGCTCATCGGCGCCTGGGTGCCACCGGATCCAAGGGGCGCTTGATCCTCCATGGCCCCATCATGCCCGAGGAGGGAGTGGCCGGCCGGACTGGTCCCGCCTCGGGTGACCAGGGGGCGAACATAGCCTGATGCGGCACTAGGACGCGCGGTCGCCGGCAGTGGCGCTGCGGGGCGGCTCGAGGCGTTCGACCGCCTGCCGCGCCACGGCGCTTACGCCATCAACGCCGCGCCGGACTCGGCGGCCGGGCACATCGAAATCGAGCCCGGATGCGTTTTTCCTTCGGACCGCGGTCCTGCAAGCAGCTTGGCGTGACGTTCGGCGTTGTGGCGGTCAAGAACGACCCGGCTGCCGTCAGGTGATGTGCCGTAGCAGCGCGGCGACCGCCGGCGGTGCCTCACCGGGAGGTCGTACCACCATGATCTTCCAGTTCGGGGCGTGCCGGTCGAACCGGTACTGGGGCAGATCGGGGAAGCGGTCCGCAATGGACTTGGGCATGATGCAGACGCCGAGGTCGTTGCGGACCAGCTCGGCTGCCGCGCCGATGTCGTTCACCTCGAACGTCGTGCCGCGGTCGACGCCCGCGGCCCGGAAGGCGCGGTCGACCGCGTAACGGATGGCCCAGCCGGGTGTGAAGTCCACCAGGGGCAACTGGCCGATGTCGGCGAGCCGGACCTCGCCACTCGGTGTCGCTCCGGCGAGTACCCGCCGGGGCGCCGCCAGCAGCACCATGTCCTCGCGGGAGAGCAGCCGGGTCGTGAGCCCGCGCTGCTGCTGGCGGTCGAGCGCCACTACGGCGAGGTCCACCGTGCCCTCACGCAGCGCCTGCCGGATGTCGGCGACGGCCGCCTGTCGCAGGTGCACGACCACGCCGGGATGCTCCGCACGCAACGCGGCCAAGGCGTGGTGAAGTCCCGCCCATACCCCCTGCATCGTGCCGACCGTCACCCGCCCGCGCAGCTGCCCCCCTACGGCATCGACGGCCTCCCGGGCCAGTTCGGCGGCGCGGAGCGTCGCGCGTGCGGCGGGGACGAACGCCTCGCCGGCCGGAGTGAGGGAGACACGGTGCGTAGTGCGGTCGAACAAGGGCGCACCCAGTTCGCGTTCGAGGGCGCGGACCGTGCTGGACACGGCGGACTGGACCACGTGCAGCCGCCGTGCAGCCGCCGTAAAACCGCCCGTGTCCGCCACCGAGACGACGACCTCCATCTGCCGCAGATCCATCATCCGCTCCTGGTCGAACAGCGCTCCGTCCGGCGTGAAGGCGACGGGCTTCGATCTTGGCTGCATCGTATGCGGACGATGGGACGTCGTGCGCGTGCGCCGGTTCATGACCCGCAGCTGCCGGGGTCACGTACGACGGACCGAGGCCGCGGCCTTCCTCAGGCACGGACCAACGGTGTGTCGACCAGATGCCCGGCCAGGAACCACGCCTGCCGTCCGGGGCCGCGGGATCGAGCTGATTTCGGCGACGTGCCGCGGGTCTCCCACCGCGACGCCGCCCAGGGACTGGACGCGTTCGGCGATGGTGTCGAGCTGTTCGCCCGCGTGCTCGGCGATGGGGAACTGCTTGACGGTCCCGAACTCCTGGATCACTTCGCCCTTCTGGTGCAGCCGGGGCTGGCTGCTGTGCGGGGATGACAAGTTGGTGGTCACGGTCCGCCTCCTGTCGTGCCGTGCTGTGTGTACCTCGGTGACGCTAGGTGCCCGGTCGGGGGCCTTGACCGATAGCGCATGCGGTGCTGTCCGCCAGCGCACCTTGTCGGCCGGTCCCAGGGCGGCTTCCCTGGGGCCGGCCGCCATTACAGGCTCGCGGTACCCGGCTTCGCCGCCGCTCGCTGCCGCCGCTCGGTGGTCCAGTAGAGGAAGGCGACCAAGGGGAGGGCCGCGCCGAGAACCGTCAGGGCAGTCCAGCCGCCGGTGTGGTAGACGGCGGAGCCGAGTTGCGAGCCGACCGCGCCGCCGACGAAGAACATGGCGATGAAGGCGCTGTTGAGGCGGGCGCGGGCGGCGGAATCGAGCTGGTAGACCATGTGCTGGCCGAGGATCAGGGTGGTTTGTACTGCCATGTCGATGAGGATCGCGGCCAAGGCGATCAGTATGACGCTGTGTCCGCCGAACCCGGCGAGTGCGAAGGCGAGGGCGGCGACCACGAAGGCGATGCCGGTCACGGGGCGGGCGAGCCCACGGTCGGCCCAGTGCCCGGCGAGCGGGGCGATGGCCGCTCCGGCCGCGCCGACGAGGGCGAACACACCTACTCCGACCGGGGAGTAGTGGAAGTGGGGGCCGGTCAGGACGAAGGACACCGTGGTCCAGAACGCGCTGAAGGCACCGAACATCGCCGCCTGGTAGAGGCCACGGCGCAGTAGTACCGGGTGCGTGCGCACCAGCCGGACGGTGGAGCGCAGCACGTGGTGGTACGGGATGGTGGTGGTCGGCGCGTGCCGGGGTAGGGCCGCGCGCAGGGCCATGGCGAGCACGGCCATCAGGGCGGCGGAGCCGAGGAAGACGACACGCCAGCCTGCGAGGTCCGAGACCAGACTGCTCAACGTGCGGGAGAGCAGGATGCCGGTGAGCAGGCCGCTCATCACCCTGCCGACGATGCGGCCGCGGGCGTGGTCGGGAGCGAGGCTGGCGGCGAAGGGCACCAGGATCTGGGCGACGACCGAGGTGGCGCCGCTGACCAGCGAGGCGATCAGCAGCATGGGGAAGCTGGTGGCGAGTCCCGCCGCCACGAGGGCGAGCGTCGTGACCGTCAGCAGGACGGTGATCAGGTTGCGCTTCTCCAGCCTGTCGCCGAGCGGGACCAGGAAGAGCATGCCGATCACGTAACCGACCTGGGTGAGCGTGATCAGTGTGCCGGCGGTGGCCGTGCTGGTGTGGAAGACACCGCTCAGCGAGGACAGCAGGGGCTGGGCGTAGTAGAGGTTGGCGACTGTCATGCCGGAGGCGACGGCCAGCAGTGCGACCAGCCACCCCGGCACGCCGTGCGGGGCCGTCGCGGCTGGGCCTCGGAGCGAGGTCCTGGCTTCGGATGATGCGGACATGTGCACCTACTTGTCGGGACGAGCCGGGATACCGGCGCGGGCGGAAGCGCTGTCGTGTGGCCGGCAGCTTTCTCGATGCCGTCACGTAGGCAGAAGCGTCGATCTGCCCCCGGTGCTTCCTCATCTGGGGCGATGATTCGGGATGTCAGTCATCTCAACTGGAGATAAGCGTGCAGGGTTCGTGCCGCCGGTGGGCTGGGGGCCTGTGGGGCTTCACGTCTGCCCGGCGCGCCGGGCGGACACGTGTTGCACACCGGGATCCGGTGGGAGTTCCTGTCCCAGGAACTGGGGTTCGGTCCGGGGATGACGTGCTGGCGGCGGCTGGGCGAATGGCACCAGGCCGGGGTGTGGGAACGTCTGCATCGGCTGCTGCTGGAGGAGCTGCATGCCGCCGGGCAGTTGGACTGGTCCAGGGCGGTGATCGACAGCTCCCACGTGCGGGCTTTTGAAGGGCCCAAAACCGGGCCGAGCCCGGTCGACCGCGGCCGTGCGGGCTCCAAGCACCACCTGCTGACCGACGGCAACGGCACCCCGCGCGGGTCCGGGCTGGGCGTCCACCGCTACGTCGTCGAATGCACCATCGGCCTGCTGCACTGGTTCCGCCGCCTGCGCATCCGCTGGGAGATCCGCGACGACATCCATGAGGCCTTCATGACCATCGACGGCCGAGCCGGCGAGGAGGTGACCGGGGCGAGCCTGCTGGAGATCAGTCCGGGCCTCGCTGGCGCTGGGCTGCTGGATGGCTTTATCGGCTGCCTACGAGAGCGGAGAGCGCGAGGTCTCCCTCTCCGGTAGGGAGCGGGTACAGCGGATGGCGGGATGGGCTGGGCCGGGTGGGACCTGGCCGGCCCGCAGGCGGTCTGGACGCCGCAGATGCATGAGATATTCGGCCGCGATCGCAGTGAGGGGCCGATAGCGCTGGAGGACATCGCGACCGTGGCGGTGGCGCAGGATCTGCCAGTGCTAGCACCGCGGGCGTGGCAGTGATGGACCTGACCAGGACTGCTGGTCGTCATCGGGTAGGGGCTTGCAGGTCCAGGATGTACCAGTCGAAGCGTGTGCCGTGTGTGCCGTGCGTCGGGTTGCCCGGGGTGAATCCTGCCCGTTGCGCGACTGCGGCGGAGGCGGGATTCTCCGGGTCCACCTGGATCACCACTTCCGCCGCGCCCTCGCTCGCCGCGTACCGGGACGCCAACAGGACCGCGCGGGTGGCCAGGCCGCGTCCCCGCCAGGACGGGTAGAGGCCGTAGGCGATGTTCACCTGGCCGAGCGCCAGTTCATCTCCCGCGAACCGCAGGTCGATCGTGCCCGCGAGCACCTCGTCAGCACCCGTCCGGATGCCGAACGCGCGGAGCGGCCCTGCGGTGTCCCACTGCTCCCGGCAGTGCCGGAAGTACGCTTCGATGCCGTCCCGCGTGCCGGGACCGCCGTTGAGCCACCGAACGAGTTGCTCGTCCTCCCCGGCGAGGTGCGCCTCCACATCGTCCGGCCGCAGGGGGGACAGAGTGATGATCCCGTCGGACAGCTTCACTTCGTGCATCCGGTGATTCTTGACGCAAGAGCCGCGCCGCACCATCGGATTTCGCGTGGCGTCCCGTGTCCGCCGTCAGGCCGTTTCAGCCGCCGCCGCCACCGCCGCCGCCGGGCGAGACACCGGTGATGGCCTGCATCTCCTGGCCGATCATCTCCTGGAGGGGCACGCCGTCGCGGTTGCCGAGGATGACGCCGACCCAGCCGGTGTACGGGTAGATGTCCCAGTTGGCGGCGACGCCGGGGTTGCCGCCGGCGCGCTGGTACATCCACTGGCCGCCGACGATGGAGACCGGGATCCCGTACGCCCCGAACGACGCTCCTTGGTGGGGGATCTTGGGCGCGGTGAGCACGTCGGCCCAGGGCCGGTCCAGCAGCGTGCCGTCGCCCAGCGCCTGCGCGAACCGGACGAGATCCGGCGCGGTGACGAAGCCGCCGTCCCCGGGGGCGTCGATGAAGGCGCGGCCCGGGTTCTTGCCGAGGACCTCCCGGGCGGCGCTGCTCTTGTCCAGGTTGCGCACGGCGTCCACCTGGCTGCCGTCCGCCAGCGTCATGTACGGGTGCGCGATGTGCTCGTCGGTGAGCCACTGCGGCCGGGTGTAGAACGCCGAGCCGGTCATGCCGCAGCGCTTGAAGATGTTCTCCTGGACGTAGTCCCAGTACGTCGTGCCGGCCACGGCCTCCACGATCAGCGCGGAAATGGTGACCTCCGCCTCCGCGTGGGAGGTGTCGGGAACGCCCGGGACGCCGACCGGTTTCGCCTGCCGCGCCCGGTGCTCGTAATACCTGTGCACTTCCTTGCGGCTCCGGAAGACGCGTTGCACGTCCTCCTCCGGGCTGGCCAGCCCGGAGGTGCCGGACAACAGGTGGTGGATGGTCACCTTCTCGGCGATGTCCTTGGCGAAGCCTTTCAGGTGGGTGCCCACCGTGTCCGACAGATTCAGCTTGCCTTGCTGCGCCAGCTGCAAGACGGCCACCGCATGGAACGGCTTGCCCGCCGAGCTCAGGCTGAACGCCGTGCCTTCGTGATTGCGGATCCCTTTCTCCTCGTCGGCCATGCCGTAGCTGCGGGACAGCACCGTCCGGCCCTTGTGCGACAACAGCACCACGCCGGAGAACCTGCCCTCGGCGGCCAGCTTCGCCACGTACCGGTCGTAGGCTCCGCCGGGGCGCGTGGCCGGTGGGATGCCGGGGCCGGACGAGGCCGGAAGGCGCTGTCCCGCGGCCACGGCATGCCCGGACGGGGAGCCCACCAGCGACGCGCCGGCCGTCACGACGCCGGCGGCCGCCAGCCCGCCGCCCCACCCGAGCAGCCGCCGCCGATCGACGCCACGCACGGAATCCGAGTCCATGATCACGGTCCTTTCCTGATCGATGAATCGACCGTTACGGGGCCACCGGCGGGCACTATCGGCGACCGATCACCCGCCGGTGGGACCCCCGTGGCTCAAGTGAAGACGGAAGCCTGTTGTGGCGGCGTATGCGATTTTCGATACGCTCGCGATACACGGGTCAGTGGTTCTGGGTCTTGAGCTGCTTGTTCTCCTTTTCGATGTAGGGGATCTGCTTGCTCCAGGGGACGATCCGCCCGGGCAGCGTGTCCGTCCAGCCGGACGCCGTCTGCGAGGGCCCGACGGGGGCGGAGCCGTCGCCGAATCCGGCCCATCCCTCGACGCGGAACCGCGTAGTCGTCGGATCGACGACGATCGTCTCGGTGCCGTCGACGCGCGTGCCGGCGTCGTTCGTGTACGAGATCCTCAGCCGGTAGCCGCCCGCCGTCCTGCCGAGGTTGTCGATGTGGGGCATCGCCGCGAGGGCGCGGTAGGCCGCGGCGCGGACCTTCGGCGGGGCGGGCACCGCGAAGAGCAGCGACTCCAGCAGGCTCATGGTGCGCACCGGCTGGTCACAGCCGCTCCGGACCGCGCAACTCCTGAGCAGCGCGGCCTTGAGCCCGTCGGGGTCGGTCGGCAGCCGCTGGACGCCGGCGAAGTCGAGGGTGCTGGTTCTGATCAGCGGACGCTTCTCGACGCGGCTGACCAGGCCCGGCGCGACGCTGAGCCAGGTGGCGCCGTCGCGCCGCGTCCACGACTCGGAGACGCGGGTGACCTCGCCCAGCTTCTCGACCGACTTCGTGTGCCAGTACGTGCCGGAGCTCGCGGGCTTGGACTCCGCGGTGGTCGCGGCGGCGAGCATGACCTGCCGCCCGGACAGGACAGGCTCCTTCTTCGCGTCCGGCACCGACAGGTCGGAGACGACCACGGCCGCCGCCGCTGCCGCCGCCGTGAGCCCGACTCCGGCGGCGATCCAGCGCTTCCTGCGCCTGGGCTTGGCGGGGCCGCCCCGCATCGTGTTCTGGAGCCGGTGCCGGCTGCGGTTCACGGTGTCGGTGGACGGTTCGGGCCCGGCCAGTGCGGTGCCGAGCATTGTCAGTTCATCCATGGAACGCCTCCGGCCGGATCGCGTCGTGCAGTTTCTTGCGGGCCCGGGAAAGCCGGGAGCCCACCGTGCCCTGGGGGATCCCGAGCGCGTCCGCGACCTCGTCGTAGCTCAGTTCGGCCAGCGCGACGAGGAGCACCACGTCGCGTTCACCAGGGGAGAGTGAGGCGAGCGCCTTGGCCAGCTGGGGCCGCATGCGCGAGGCGGCGGTCTCGGTGACGACGCGGTCCTCGTGGCTGCCGACCGTGGGGGCGTCGCCCGCGCTGCGCGCCAGCGCCCGGTACCGGCGCGCCTCCTTGCGTCGATGCTGCGCGACGAGGTTCGTGGCGATCCCGAACAGCCAGGCGCGGAGGCTTCCGCGCTCCGGATCGAACCCGTCGCGCTTCCCGAACGCCAGGCAGAAGGTCTCGGCGGCGATGTCCTCGGCGGTCTGGGCGTCCAGCCGGCCGGCGACGTAGCGGTAGACGTCCCGGAAGTACCGGTCGTGGACGTCGGTGAACCGCTCCGGATCCCGCCGGAACCCCGCCACGATGTCGAGGTCGGTCGGTGACTCGCCCACCTCGGCGGTCACGTACCTGTCCTGCTCATTGCGGAACCTTTCGAGTGTTCGGCCAACGATCACCCGTACTTCGCCGAACCCCGACCCCGTCTTCCACCGCCAGATAGACAAACGTGTTTGTTTATTGTTGCTTGACGTTCTACTCTCGCCGTTCCGGCGCGGCCAGGATCGGTTTCAGGGCTTCTGGGAGAGGGCGTGATCCGGTTGGCGAGTCGGGCGAGCGTGCTGGGCGCGGTGGTGGTGCTCGTTCTTGGTCTGGGGGTCGGGCCTGCGCGGGCCGCTTCGGCGACGTACTACCTGGCGCTGGGCGACTCGGGCGCCGTGGGTGTGCAGGCGGGGCGGGGGCCGACGGACGAGGGTTACACCGACGACCTGCACGCCGCGCTCAAAGCGCGGCGGCCCGGCCTGCGGCTGGTGAAGCTGGGATGCCTCGGCGAGACGACCACCACCATGCTCAAGGGCGGGATCTGCGCCTACGCCGCCGGTTCCCAGATGAACGCCGCGCTCGACTTCCTCAAGCGGCACCGCGGACGGGTCCGGTACGTCACCTTGAGCATCGGGGTCAACAACACCGGCTGCATGCTGGACGGCGACCTGGCCTGTGGTCTCAAGGGCGTCGGGAGCCTGCTCGGTGAGCTGCCGCAGATCACCGGTGGGCTGCGGGCGGCGGGAGGCGGCACCCCGGTCTACGCCTCGATGACCTACTACGACCCGGGCCTGGCGTCCTGGGTGAAGGGCGACCGGGTCACCGCAGTCGCCTCGGTGCCGCTGCTCGACGCGTTCAACGGCGTGCAGCGGGCGGCGGCGCTGGCGAGCGGCTTCAAGGTGGCCGACGTCAGCACCGCCTTCGCCGCGCACGACTTCGCCACCGAGGTCACGATGGCGCCGTACGGGACCGTCCCGCTGAACGTGGCACGGATCTGCGCCTGGACCTCCCAGTGCACCGCCGGCGACGGGCACGCCAACGCGGCCGGGTACCGGACGATCGCCGGGGCGTTCCTGCGGGCCGTGTCCTGACCCTGCGGTCATTTCCCGCGGGCGCCGTCGATGCGTTCGCGCAGGAGGTCCGCGTGCCCGTTGTGCTGGGCGTACTCCTCGATCATGTGGATGAGCACCCAGCGCAGCGAGACCGTCCCGCGCCAGGCGTCCCGGCCCTCGACGTCGAGGTGGGGCGCGGCGGCCGCGAAGGCGTCGGCGAAGGCGACCTCGTCGCGCCAGGCGTCCCAGGCGGCGGCGATCACGCCGGGGTCCGGGACGGCGCCGTCGAAGTCGCCGTCCGGGTCGGCGGCGGACGAGAAGCGCGGCGGCGCGTCGTGCCCGGCCAGCACCTGCCGGAACCAGCGGCGCTCGACGTCGGCGAGGTGCCGGACGAGCCCGAGCAGCGACAGCGTCGACGGCTCGGCGGCCCGCAGCGCCAGCTCCTCGCCCAGACCGGCGCATTTCAGCTCCAGCGTCGCCCGCTGCGACCCGAGGACGTCGAGGAGCATGCGGCGCTCGTCGCCGACGGCCGGGAACGCGAACCTGGTCCCGCCGCCGTCGGCCGCGAAGAACTCGGCCCTTCTGGACCGCGCGCTGTCGCTCACGCCGCCGCCTCGACGCGGCGGCGGGCGAGGGCGTCGGCGGCCTCGGCGGGGGTCCGGCCGAGACGGGACGCGGTGTCGAGCAGGCCGGTGACGGTGTCCTCGATGGCGGCGACGCGCGCCCGCGCCTCGTCGGGGCCGAGGCGGTGCAGCTCCGAGGTGACCGCGTGGATCACCCCGCCCGCGCCGGCGACGTAGTCGGGCACCCACAGGATCCCGCGCCGGTGCAGCAGGTCGGCGACGCCGGGGGCGGTGAGCTGGTTGTTCGCGGGCCCGACGACGGCCCGGCAGCGCAGCCGCGGTACGGACCGCTCGGACAGGACGCCGCCGAGGGCGGCGGGCACGAGGACGTCGACGTCCGCGCCGAGGATCTCGTCGGGATCGGCCCAGGCGGCGCCGAGCGCTTCGGCCGCCCGCCGCCTGCCGGGGTCGATGTCGGCGACCGTCAGCTCAGCGCCCTCCGCCGCGAGCAGCCCCGCGAGGTGCGCGCCGACGCGGCCGAAGCCGATCAGGCCGAAGCGGCGTCCCGCCAGGCTCCGGGTGCCGTACAGGTGGCGGGCGGCGGCGCGCAGCGCGGCGAGCGTCCCGTCCGCGGTGTGCGGGGACGAGTCGCCGCTGCCGCCCGCCTCGGCGGGCCGGCAGAAGACGTGCGGCGTGATCTCGCCGATCACCGCCATGTCGGCGGGCGACGTGCCGACGTCGGGCCCGCCCGAGTACGCCCCGTCCAGCGCGGCGATCGCGTCGCCGACGTCGTGCAGCGCGTCGCGCCGCCGGGACGCGTCGAGCTCCGCCCCCTCGGGGAGGGCGACGACGGTCTTCCCGCCGCCGCTGGACAGCCCGGCCGCCGCCAACTTCGCGGTCATCGCGGCCGACAGCCGGAGGGCGTCGGCGAGGCCGTCCCGCCAGCCGGGGTACCGCCACATCCGCACGCCGCCGGCGGCCGGGCCGAGCGCCGTCGAGTGGACGGCGATGATCACGGGCAGTCCCGTGCGCGGGCCGGTCCGGATGACCACCTGTTCGTGCTCGAACATCGCTCTCCCTCCGAACGCACACCTTCCTCACAGAGAATCGGGCAACTGGCCGGGCCTGACCAGACGCACCGAACGAATGTTTGATTTTGGTGTTACGTTCCCGGGCATGGACGAACTTGATTCGGAGATCGTGCGGCTTCTCCAGACGGATGCGCGGCAGTCCAACCGGGAGCTCGCCCGCAGGCTCGGGATCGCGCCCTCGACGTGCCTGGAGCGGGTCCGCGCGCTCACCCGCCGGGGCGTGATCCGCGGCTACCACGCCGACATCGACCCGGCCGCGCTCAACCGCCGCGTCCAGGCGCTGGTGTCGATCCAGGTGCGGCCGCTCAGCCGCACCGCGATCGACGCGTTCAAGGAGTTCGCGGGCGGGCTGCCGGAGGTGCTCCGCGTGTTCGTCCTGTCCGGTGACGACGACTTCCTGCTGCACGTCGCCGTCCAGGACCTCGACCACCTGCACGCCTTCCTCGTCGACCGGCTCGCCGGCCGCCGCGAGATCACCGGCTTCCGGTCGTCGATGATCTTCGAGCAGGTCGCCGACCGCACCCCCGCCCGCCTGCCGTCCCCGCCCGCCTGACCCTCTGGGGCTCGGACCTCCGGCCGCGTTCACGCCGTCCTCGACGGGTTCTTCAGGGCGTGGGGGCGGTGAGGTAGCGCTGGATCGTGGGTCCGAGCCAGTCAACGATCTCCTCGCGGCCGAGCGCCACGCTCGCCGGGAACCGCAGCACGTAGCGGGTCAGCGCGAGCCCTAGGACGGTCGAGGCGCACAGGGCCGCCCGCGCCGGCGCCTGGTCCGGTTCCGGGCCCACTTGGCGGGCCAGCGGGATCAGCTGGTCGCGCACCACGAACTGCATGCGCTCGGCGGCGGCGGGGTCGGTGGCGCCGACCCGCAGCAGCGCGGTGAGCCCCTCGTTCTCCTCCCACAGGGTGAGGAAGTGGCGCACCAGCGTGCGGCCGAGATCCTCGCGGGGTTCGACGGGCAGGCCGGGCAGCCCGGGGTCGATCGAGACGGCCGCCGTGAACAGGGCCGCCTTGTTGCCGTAGTAGCGCATCACCATCGACGGGTCGATCTTCGCGTCGCGCGCGATGGCCCGGACGGTCGCCTTCTCGTAGCCGTCCTCCGCGAACCGCACCCGGGCGGCGGCGAGGATCGCGGCGCGGGTGGCGTCGGAACGCCGTGCGGCCTGCTGGTTCTCCGTGACGCCGGTCATGCCAACAAGTGTAGGCCAACACCTGTTGACAATCCAGGGCGGCGCGATCTACGTTTGCCAACACACGTTGGCCAACAAGCGTTGGCGGAGTCGCGTGGCACGACGACCGACCGCGAGAGGAAGTACCGAAGATGGCCGAGCTGAAGAGCCTGGACCCGAGCACGCCGATGTTCGCCCAGTTCGCCGCGAAGACCGGACCCATCGTCCTGGCCAACACGTTCCTCGTCCCGAAGGAGAGGGCCGAGGCGTTCCTGCCGCTCTTCCGGAGGCAGGCCGAATTCATGAAGGCTCAGCCGGGATTCGTCTCCCTGCAGATGCACAAGGGAACAGCGGACAGCCGACTTCTGATGAACGTCGCGGTCTGGGAATCGACCGAGGCGCTCGCCGCCGCGTTCGGCAGCCCGGAGTTCCAGCGCATGGCCGCCGAGTTCCCCGACGACATCGTGTCCTACCCGCACATCTTCGAGCAGATCGACGTCTGACACGGCCGCAGTGATCGGAGTCCCTTATGACCGTGGAACTGAACCACACCATCGTCCCCGCCCGTGACCCGGAAGCTTCGGCGCGGTTCCTGGCCGGAATTCTCGGCCTGACCGTCGATCCGCCGCTGGCGCACTTCACGCCGGTCACGCTCGCCAACAAGGTCACCCTCGACTACGACCGGCTGGACGACTTCGAGCCGCACCACTACGCGTTCCTGCTCGGCGAGCAGGAGTTCGACGCCGCCCTCGCCCGCATCCGGCACGGCGGGATCGCCCACTACGGCGATCCCGCATGCCAGGAGATCGGGCAGGTCTATCGCGGCAAGCACGTCAAGGGCCGCAGAGGCACCTACTTCCACGACCCCGACGGGCATCTCATGGAGATCCTCACCCCGGGCGACGGCCGATCGTGAGGCCGGCGGCGCCCCGCCCCGCCTTGCCCCGCCCCGCTCCGCACCGCCCCGCTCCGCACCGCCCCGCTTCGCACCGCCCCCGTTCCGAACGTCGAAGGAGAAGCGCCATGTCGCTGAAGAACGTCAACACCGTCCTTGTCACCGCCTGCGCCCTGTTCGTCCTCTACCTCGGGCTGTCCTTCATCCTGGCCCCGGCGGCGTCCACCCAGGGCGTCGGCCTGCCGAGATGGCCCGCAGGCAACGGGGACGGCTTCCTCGTCATGAAGGGCACCCGCGAGTTCGCGATGGGCCTGGTCATCGGCGTCCTGCTGCTGACGGGCCACCGCCGCGCCCTGGGCTTGGTCCTGCTGATGGAGGCCGTCGCCCCGTTCGGCGACATGATCAACGTGCTGGCCCACCACGGCTCCACCGCCGCCGCGTTCGGCATCCACGGCCTGACCTCGGCGCTGATCGCGATGACCGGGCTGCTGATCCTCCGCGAGACCCGCAAGGTCGCGGACGGCCGGCGGTCCTCCACGGCGAGCGTCACCGGCACGGCGCCGGCGTCCGGTTCCTCACCGCTCCGCGCAGCGAACTGATCAGGGTTCACCGCCCGGCCTCACCACCGCCCCCCTGGCACCAGGGTTCGCCTCCGGCTCTCGCCGGAGGCGAACCTTTCGCTGCGGCGGCGAGCCCCCGGGGGCCGGACGTCAGCGCTGGCGGGCGGGGCGGACGACGATCTCGTTGACGTCCACGTCCGGCGGCTGCGCCAGGGCGTAGGAGACGGCTGCGGCGATGGCATCCGGCTCGATGGCGTGCGCGCGGTACTCCCGCATGGCCTCCGCGGCGCCCGGTTCAGTGATGGTGTCGGCGAGCTCGGACGTCACGACACCGGGCGAGACCGTCGTGACCCGGATCGACGGGTCGGACTCCTGCCGCAGCCCCTCGGTGATCGCCCAGGCGGCGTACTTCGTCCCGGAGTAGACGGCGCTGGTGGGGACGACCTGGTGCGCGCCGATGCTCGCGACGGTCACGAAATGCCCCGACCCCTGGGCGGTGAAGACGGGCAGGGCGGCGGCGATGCCGTGCAGCAGGCCGCGGACGTTGACGTCGATCATCCGGTCCCACTCGTCCACGAGCACGGAGTCGAGCCGCGACAGCGGCATCACCCCGGCGTTGGCGACGAGGACGTCCACGCGGCCGAACCGGTCGCGGGCGGTCTCGACGAAGGAGCGGACGCCGTCGCGGTCCGTCACGTCCACCGGGACCGGGTGCAGGACGCCGGGGGAGCGGGCCGCGAGGTCCCGCAGCCGGCCGGTGCGGCGGGCGCCCGCGACCACGCGGTGCCCCTCGCCGGCGAGGCGGGCGGCGGTGGCCGCGCCGATGCCGCTGCTCGCCCCCGTGACGAGGACGACCTTGGATTCGTGCTGGTCAGTGCTCATGCCGGAAGCGTCGCAGCGCCCGCCGGACGGGACGAGAGGCGCGCTTCTCCCAGGAGGGGCGCACCCACGCGGACGGCCGGGGAGCCGGTGCTGGGATCATTGACGTGAGCATTGGTGATTCGAGGGGGACGGCGTGGAACTGCTGCACTCGGGGAAGGTCCGGGACGTCTACGCGGACGGGGACGACCTGATCCTCGTCGCGTCGGACAGGGTGAGCGTGTACGACGTCGTCCTGCCGACGCTGATCCCCGACAAGGGGAAGATCCTCACCCAGCTGTCGCTGTGGTGGTTCGAGCAGCTCGCCGACGTGGTGCCGAACCACGTGATCTCGGCGACCCAGGTGCCGGACGAATGGGCGGGCCGGGCGATCCGGTGCCGGCGGCTGACGATGCTGCCCGTCGAGTGGATCGCGCGCGGCTACCTCGCGGGGCTCGGCCTGAAGGAGTACGAGAAGGGCGGCACCGTCTCCGGGATCGCCCTGCCGGACGGGCTCGTCGAGGCGTCGAAGCTGCCCGAGCCGATCTTCACGCCGACCACGAAGGCGTCCGAGGGGCACGACGAGTTCATCACCTACGACGACGTGGTGGCCGAGATCGGCGCGGACACCGCCGCGCGGCTGAAGGACGTCACGCTGGACGTCTACAAGCGGGGCGCCGAGATCGCGGCGGAGCGCGGCATCATCATCGCGGACACGAAGCTGGAGTTCGGGCGCGCCGCCGACGGCACGCTCGTCCTGGCAGACGAGGTGCTGACGTCCGACTCGTCGCGGTTCTGGCCCGCGGACGAGTGGGAGCCGGGCCGCCCGCAGCGCTCCTACGACAAGCAGTACGTCCGCGACTGGAGCAGCACGCTGGACTGGGACCGCACGCCGCCCGGCCCGGCCATCCCGCAGGACGTCGTGGACGCCACCCGCGCCCGCTACATCGAGGTCTACGAGCGCCTGACCGGCCGCCCCTGGCGGTCCTGAGGGGCGGCGATCCTGACGAGCGGTCCAGAGGCGGCGGCTCAGAGCAGCGTCAGCAGGTGTCCGGCCTGGTGGGCGAGGGTGCCGGGCGGGTTGCGCGGACGGTCCGGGTCGTCGGACAGCAGGGCGAGAAGCCAGAAGACGGCCAGCAGGCGCCGGCACTCGGGCAGCCGCGCGCGCTCGGACGAGGTCAGCTCGAACCGGTCGAGCAGGTCGCCGGGCGCCAGGACGTGCTTCGCGGAGACGTGCTCGGCGACCTCGGCGAGCTCGTAGGCGCGGTCGCCGCGTCCGGAGAACTCGAAGTCGACGAGCCGGGCGCGCGACCCGTCCCACAGGACGTTGGCGAGGTTGCCGTCGCCGGTGCCGAAGACGGGCGGCGGTTCGGCGGCGAACACGGTGTCGAGGTGCGGGCGGCCGAGCCAGCCGCGGGCACCGTCGAGGGCGGCGGCGGTCGCCGCGTCCGGGGGCGGCGGCACCCGCTGTGACCAGGCGCGGAGGTTCTTCAACGCGTCCAGGGGATGGAGGAGCCGCGGCGGCAGGGCGGCGAGGTCCGCGGCGGGGATCGCGTTCTGGCAGGTGGACATCGCCTCGACGAGCCCCGTGAGCTGCGCTTCCGTGAGCGGCGCCGAGAGGGGCTCGCCGGGGAGGCGGGACATGGTGACGCTGGGCGGCGCCTCCGCCGGGGCGTACCGCAGGGGCTCGGGCGCGAGCGCGGGCGCGTGCTCGGCGAGCAGGGTCAGCGCCCGCCATTCGCGTTCCGGTTGCCCCAGGTCCCACGACCGGTACCGCTTGGTGACGGTCGCCGGGCCCAGTTCGACGACGTGGGTGGTCGGCACGGAGCGGGCGGGAGGCATGGCGGGGAGCGTACCGGCGCGAGTGAACGCGGGGCGGGTGCGCAGACGTACTGGGCGGTGACGGGCTGCTTCCGGAACGAGGGGGGCCGTCTGCGTGGGCGTCGAGGACGTGCTCGGAACCGCCGGCCGCGTCGCCGGCCATGGCCGGTACGGGGGAGGCGGTGGTGTGGACGGGAAAGGGCTCGTGGTGCTCGGCACGGTCACGCTGCCCGGGGTCGGCAGGTCGGTGGGGTGCGCGCGGGCGTTCGTCCGGGGCCTCCTGGCGGACCTGCCGGGCCGGGACGACGTGGTGATGGCCGCCAGCGAGACCGTCGCGAACGCGGTGACGCACACGGCGTCGGGCCTGGAAGGCGGGCTCGTGACGGTGACCGTCGCGGCCGCGCCGGGGGCGGTGCTGCTGGAGGTCGCCGACGACGGGGCGGCGGGCACGCGGCCCTACGTGAAGGACGACCCCGGCGCGGAGACGGGCCGGGGGATGCGGATCGTCCAGGGGCTCGCCGCGCGGTGGGGATACCGCGCGGACGGGACGCGGACCGTGGTGTGGGCGGAGTTCCCGGCCCCGGACGCGTGGGTCCGGGGCCGGGGTGCCGTCAGCGGCCCCGGTTGAACTGCCGGGTGGGCATCCGGCCGGTGTCGCGGCGGTTGTTCGCGAACGTCGCCGACCTGAAGTCGGTCTTGTTCTTCTTGAGCTTCTTCTTCGTGGGGAACGGAATGTTTTCAAGATTGTTGGAGCGCATGAAGAAACCACCTCCGGGCAGGTCGGATCGCAGCCGTGAAAGGGTGAGGGAAATGGCCGGAGGCATGGCGAAGACGCTGGTCACGCGGGTACGCGTCGACCAGTGAGAATGTTCGCGGAATGTCGCCTTCGGCGCGGAGGACGGGAGCGGGCCCGGCGGGAATGCGGGCGGCTCGACCGTGCGGATATCAAAGCTCCATGCCGATGATCATGCCTGAGGCCGGTACCGGTGTCAATCCCTTTTTTCCGGCGGTGGCATGACGTGATCTGTGGGGTACGTGTCGTTGACGCCATGACGGGCCGGGCCGCAGCCTGGAGTCATGCGCGTCGCGTTCGTGATCTATGACGGGTTCCAGGGGCTGGACCTCACCGGTCCGTTCGAGGTCCTCCAGGCGACCGGGCGGTACGAGTGCCTGGTCGTGGGGCCGCAGGCGGGACCGGTGACGTCCAGCAGCGGGCTGCCCGTCGTCGCCTCCCGCGGCATCGGCGATCTCCCGCCGGAGGGGTTCGACACGGTGCTGGTGGCGGGCGGGGCCGGCGTCGACCGGGCCCGCGAGGACCCGGCGCTGGTCCGCTGGGTGACGGACGCGGCGCGGGACGCCCGGCGGGTCGCGGCCGTGTGCAGCGGGGTCATCCTGCTCGCCGAGGCGGGCCTGCTCGACGGGCGGCGCGTCACGAGCCACTGGGGCCGCGAGGCGCAGCTCAGGGCCGAGTACCCGGCGCTGCGCGTCGACTGCGATCCGATCTTCGTCCGGGACGGGCGGATCTGGACGTCCGCGGGCGTCACCGCGGGCATGGACCTCGCGCTCGCGCTCGTCGAGGACGACCACGGGCGGGAGGCCGCGCACGCGGTCGCGCGGGAGCTGGTGATGTTCCTGCGGCGGCCGGGCAGCCAGTCGCAGTTCAGCGTGCCGCTGTGGTCGGCGCAGCCGGCGTCCGACCCGATCCGGGTCGCGGTGACGGCCGTGCAGACCGATCCGGGCGCCCGGCACGGCATCGCCGACCTGGCCGAATGCTCGGGGCTGAGCCCGCGGCACCTGCAGCGCCGGTTCACCGCCGAGATGGGGGTGCCGCCGTCGGTGTACGTGGAGCGGGTGCGGATCGAGGCGGCGCGGCGGGCGCTGGCCGAGGGCGACGAGCCGGTGGAGACGCTGGCGCGGCGGCTCGGGTTCGGCACGGGCGAGACGCTGCGGCGCGCGTTCCACCGGCGGGTCGGCGTGGCGCCGTCCGACTACCGGGACCGATTCCGAGGGACGAAGGAGTACGCATGACGACCTACGGGCTGCTGGTGTTCGAGGACGCCGAGGAGCTGGACTTCGTGGGGCCGTGGGAGGTGTTCACGGCGTCGGCCGCGCAGCGCGACAAGGGCGACAGGGCGGTCCTGGTCGCGGAGCGGCCCGGGCCGGTCCGCTGCGCGAAGGGCATGAGGGTCGTGCCGGACCGCACGTTCGACGACCATCCGGAGCTGGACGTCCTGCTGGTGCCGGGCGGCAGGGGCGCCCGCGTGACGCAGATCGGCAACGCGGCGCTGACGGGCTGGATCGCGAAGACCGCCGAGCGGGCCGACTGGGTGGCGAGCGTGTGCACCGGCTCGTTCCTCCTGCACGAGGCGGGCGTCGCGAGGGGGCGCCGGGTCGCGACGCACTGGGCGTCCGAGGACGAGCTGGAGGCGCGCGGTGACGTGACGGTCGTCCGGGACGCCCGCTACGTCGTGGACGGCGACCTGGTGACGAGCCAAGGCGTGTCGGCCGGTATCGACATGGCGTTGTGGCTGATCGGCCGCATCCACGGGCGCGACCACGCGCGCACGGTGCGCCGCTACATCCAGTACGAGCCGGCCCCGCCGTACATGGCCGACGAGCCGCTCTAGGGCTGTTCCAGGGGTGATCCGGGGCTGCTCCAGGGCCGCACCGGGGCCGCTGCAGATGCGGCGCCGGTCCCGAATCGGGACCGAACATTCCGCCACACCAGTGATGATCTTCGCTTATCGGCATAATCACGCGAATGGCGATGGCGCTTCCGGTGCGGATCCGTGGTGACGGCGTGCGCGTCGCGGTCGAGACCGACCCCGCGCACGCCCCGCTGCGCGACTTCCTGCTCAACGACCTGGGCGAGGACGTCGCCGCGATCCTCCGCGCCAAGGGCCGGCTGAGCGCCGGGCCGGCCGGACCCGGCGGCCCCCACCCCTGGCAGGAGCTGTACCGCTTCCACCGGCTCGACTACGACGGCGCGGTCGTGCACCTGCGCGACGTCGGCGGCTGGTCGTCCTGCGACCTCGACCCGGGCGTCCTGCTGCGCTGCCTGGAGGAGTACCTGGAGCAGGTCGGGGCGGTGCGGCACCGGCAGATGCTCGAAGGCGTGCTCCAGTCCGGCATGGAGCGGTTCGTCCCGGACCGGGAGCTGCCCGTCGCGTTCCGCATCGACGGGCCGGGCGAGGTCGCCTGCCTCCCGGCGCCGGGCAACGAGCCCCTCGCCGGGCTGCTCGGCGACGCCGAGTTCGTCCTCGGGCTGGACTGGATGCTCGCCGAGCTCGGCCGTCCGGGCGCCGCCGTGACCTGGCCGGGACGGGTGTTCCGGGTCGGCGTCGCGGACGGCCTCGCCACCATCGAGGGCGAGGGCGGCGCCTACCTGTGCCTGGACGGCGAGACGTTCCGGCAGGTCGTCGCGGTGTTCCGGCAGGCGCACGCGGACTCGCACCGGGCGCACCGCGCCGCCGCGCCCGGCCGCGACGAGCCCGTGGCGGCGGTGCTCGCGCTCGGCGGGACGTCCCGCCGGACGCGCGGCTGGGCGCTGGTCCGGACGCCCCGCGCCACGCTGGAGGACGTCGCCGGCCTCACCCCGCACCCCGACGCCTGCCTCCCGCACGGCGTCCTCGGCACCGGGTCGGGCGCGTGCTGGGCCGACCTCGCCGTGCTGGACGAGGCGGGCGGGCGGCTGCGCGGCGGGACCAAGACCTTCATGCCGCGCGGCATCGACGCGGACCGGCTGGTCCCGGACCTGCGGGACGCGCTGACCCGCGCCCGGTTCCTCGCGTCCGTGCCGGGCGCGTGGGCGTCGTTCGTCGCGGGCGTCCCCGTGCACGGCTACGTCGACCCGGACGCGGTGGTGCGGCTGCCGTGCGCGCCGGTGGAGGCGGAGGGCGTCGCGCAGCACGTCCGGGTGTTCTTCCCTGAACTGGTCGAATCGGGCGTGGACCTGGAGGGGGCGGCCTCGCGCGCCGCCGGGACCGCCCGCGCGGTGAGCGGCGCGCCGCACGTCCTGACGGCGTTCCTCCTGCACGACGTGCAGTGCCACCGGCACCACCTCGACGTCGTCCGCGCGGCGCGTCCCGGATGGGAGCACACGGGGAACGCCTGCCACCTGCGGCTGGACGTCCGGACGGTCCGGCTGGAGCACCTCTGGCTGGACGGCCACGCCTGCGAGCTGCCGACCGGCGAGTTCGCGCGCGTTCTGGAAGAGTACGAACGCCTCGCCGCCCTCTGACCCCGCCCCTATGGGGGCATGGGACGGTGAGGGTTCCCCTTCGTCGGAGGTTGCGCATGTCGATGGCGGGCCGGCTGGCCGACCGTCTCCTCGGGCCGCCCGGGGCCGATGCCGTGGCGGTGGACGTCGGCATCGCCCGCGACCTGCGGGTCCCCATGCCGGACGGCGTGGTGCTCGTCGCCGATCTGTACCGTCCGCGCGGCGCGGGGCCGCTGCCCGCCGTGCTCGTCCGGACCCCGTACGGCAAGCGGCAGGCGCTCGTCCGGCTGTTCGCCGGGGTCCTCGCGCGGCGCGGCTTCCAGGTCGTCATACAGAATGTACGTGGGATACACGGGTCGGGCGGCGAGTTCCACGCGTTCCACGACGAGCGGGACGACGGCCTCGCGACGCTGGCGTGGGTGCGGGCCCAGCCGTGGTGCGACGGGCGCGTCGCGACCGCCGGCGCGAGCTACCTCGGCTACACGCAATGGGCGATCGCGCCGTACGCCGACCCGCCCCTGGAGGCGATGGGGCTCGGCATCACCGCGTCCGAGTTCGTCAGCTCGTTCTACCCGGGCGGCGCGCTCGCCCTCCACAACACGCTGGTGTGGTCGTCGCTGATGGGGACGCGCGACGACCGGAAGCGCCCGCTGCACAACCGGCGCGTCAGGCACGCCATGCGGCACCTCCCGGTCGGCGAGTCCGACATCGCCGCGATAGGGCGGGCCGAGTCGTTCCTACGCGAGGTCACCGGCAACGCCGAGAACATCGCGTTCTGGCGGGAGACCGACCACAGCGCGGGCGTCGCCGCGACCACGTCGCCCGCGAGCATGGTGACGGGCTGGTGGGACCTGTTCCTGCGCGGCCAGCTCCGCGACTTCGCCGCCCTGCACGCCGCCGGACGGCAGGTCCGCATCACCATCGGCCCCTGGGGACACGACGCCAGGGCGCTGCGCGCCGTCCTCGCCGACCAGGTCTCCTGGCTGAACGCGCACCTCCACGGCGACGCGGCGGAACTGCGGCGCGCACCCGTCCGGCTCTACCTGCAGAAGGCCGACCGCTGGCTCGACTTCCAGCAGTGGCCCCCACCGGAGACCACACCGACGCCGCTGTACCTCTCCCAGGGCCTGACCTGGGACGAGCCGTCCGGCCCGCTCGACCCGGCGGCGTTCACCTACGACCCGTACGACCCGACGCCGTCCACCGGCGGGCCGCTGCTGTCGCCCGGCCGGGGTGGGCAGCGCGACAACGGGCGGATCGAGGCGCGCGGCGACGTCGCCGTGCTGACCGGTGCCCGCCTCGACCGCCGCCTCGACCTGATCGGCCCGGTGTCGGCGGCGTTCCACGTCCGGACGGACACCGGGCACGCCGACCTGTTCGTCCGGCTCTGCGACGTCGCCCCGGACGGCGCCTCCCGCAACGTCACCGACGGCATGCTCCGCATCGACGCCGCGCCGGGCGAGACCGTCCGGGCGGAGATCGAGATGCACCCGACCGGCTACCGGTTCCGCCGCGGGCACCGGCTGCGCGTCATGCTCGCGGGCGGCGCGTTCCCGCGCTTCGCCCGCAACCACGGGCGCGGCGAGCCCGCCGGGCGGGCCGTCGCGTCGCGCCGCGTCCGGATCGAGGTGCTGCGCGGCGCGGACCACCCGTCGGCGCTCCACCTGCCCGTCTGGGCACCCTGACCCCGCCCGGCCCGGCTCACTCGGCGTCGGCGCGCCTCGCCCGGCTCACTCGGCCTCGGCGGCGGCGCGCAGCGCCTCGTACTCCTTGAGGACCTTCTTGCGCGCGCGGGCCGACAGGCGGTCGATGTAGAGCTTGCCTTCGAGATGGTCGGTCTCGTGCTGCAGGCAGCGCGCGAGCAGGCCCGTCCCCTCGACCGTCACCGGGTTCCCCTTGACGTCGAAGCCGCGCACGGTGGCGCGGTCGGGACGGGCGACGCGCGCGTGCGGGCCCGGCACCGACAGGCACCCCTCCTCGTCGTCGTCGAGCCGACGGTCCGCGAGGTCCGGCAGCTCCAGCACCGGGTTCACGACCGTCCCCTTGTGCCGCTCGCCGTCCTCGTCCGGGCAGTCGTAGACGAAGATCCGCAGGTCGACGCCGATCTGGTTGCCGGCGAGGCCCACGCCCTCCGCCGCGTACATGCTGGCGAACATGTCGTCGGCCAGCTCCGCCAGCGCCGCGTCGAACTCCTGCACCGGCCGGCACGCCCGGTGCAGGACCGGCGTCCCGACCAGCGTGATCGGCCGCACCTGTCCCGCCATCCGATCTCCCTTCGCGCTCGGTGACCATCCTGTCCCATCCTCCCCGGGACCCGCTCGGCGGGACGGCGGCGCCACTTCTTTCGCGCGACCGTGCAGAAATACCGGCACCGGACCCGGTGTGATTTTGATCAAATGGTGGAGGTCGCATGGCACGGGAAAGGACGTCGGCAGTGGCGGGCGAGCGCACCGAGCGCGGGTCCGAGCGGGACCGGGAGCACGTCCGGATCGTCCTGCTCGGCCGGGTCGGCGTGGAACGGGCCGGCCGCCGCACGCTGCCCAGCTCAGGGATCTCCCGCGCGCTGCTCGGCGCGCTCGCCCTCGCCGGGCTCGCCGGGCTGTCCGGCCTCGGCGACGACACGCTCAAGTCGCTGCTGTGGGGCGCCCGCGAGACCGTCATCTCCGACTCCACGCTGGCCGTCGCCGTCTACCGGCTGCGCCGCTGGCTCACCGAGGCCGCGGGGCCGGGCGTCGAGGTCGTCCGCACCACCAACGGGTACGCGCTGGAGCTGCCGGACGCCGACATCGACGCGGCGGTGTTCCGGCGCGCGGTCGCCGACGCGGGCATGCTGCCCCCCGACCGGCGCGCGGGCGCGCTGGAGCGCGCGCTCGGGCTGTGGCAGGGCCGCGCGCTGGAGGACGTGTCGCCCGACTCCGTCGACCAGGCCGCCGTCGACCGGCTGGAACGCGAGCGGGTCGAGGCGACGATGGAGCACGCCCGGACGGTCCTCGCGGCGGGCGCGCCCGAGCGCGCGCTGCCGCACCTGAGCCCGCTGGTGCGCGCCCACCCGCTCGACGAGCAGCTGCTCACGGTCTGGATCGAGGTGCTCGCGTCGTGCGGGCGGCAGGCCGAGGCGCTGGAGGCGTACGAGGAGGCGCGGGTCCGGCTGCTCGACCAGCTCGGCGTCGACCCGGGGCCCGAGCTGCGCGGCGTCCACGTCCGCGTGCTGCGCCAGGAGACCGCCGCCGGCCCCGCCTCGAACGCCGCCGCGCCGGGCCGCGCCGAACCGAGGGACGGCGGCGACAAGGGCGCCGGCACCGACCGGGACGGCGGCGAAAAGGAGGGCGGCGACAGGGACGGCGGCGACCGCTTCCGCCCGGAGCGGCCGAGCCAGCTCCCGCCCGCCGTGCCCGACTTCACCGGCCGCGGCGATCAGATCGACAGCATGCTCGCGCTGCTGTCCGCCGGGGACGGTGACGAGCCCGTCTCGGTGTCGGCCGTCGCCGGGATGGGCGGGATCGGCAAGACGGCCCTCGCCGTGCACATCGCGCACCGCACCCGCGACGCCTTCCCCGACGGCCAGCTCTTCGTGGACCTGCGCGGCGCCGAACGCGACCCCGCCGACCCCGCCGAGGTGCTCGGCCGGTTCCTGCGCGCGCTCGGCGTCAACGCCGCCGCCGTCCCGGAGAACCCGGGCGAGCGCGCCGCGCTGTACCGCAGCATCCTCGCCGACCGGCGCATCCTCGTCGTGCTCGACAACGCCGCCGACGAGACGCAGGTCGAGCCGCTGCTGCCCGGCGGCCGGCTGTCCCGCGCCGTCATCACCAGCCGCACCCGGCTCACCGCGCTGCCCGGGGCCCGCCTCATCGAACTGGACGTGCTGACCCCCGCGCAGGCCGTCGGCCTGCTCGTGCGCATCGTCGGCGCGGACCGGATCGCGGCGGAGCCGGAGTCCGCCGCCGAGCTCGCCCGGATGTGCGGCCATCTGCCGCTCGCGCTGCGCGTCGCCGGCGCCCGCCTCGCCGCGAAGGCGCACTGGAGCATCGCCGGGTTCGTCCGCCGGATGCGCGAGCAGGGCCGGCTGGACGAGCTGACGCAGCGCGGCCTCAGCGTCCGCACCACCCTGCACCTCAGCTACCAGGGCCTCGGCGCGGACGCGCGGCGGCTGTACCGGCTGCTCGGCCTGCTCGACGCGCCCGACTTCGCCTGCTGGACCGCGGCCGCGCTGCTGGACCGGCCGCCCGCCGAGGTCGCCGAGCTGCTGGAGACGCTCGTCGACGCGCAGCTGCTGGACGCGCAGCTCCTCGATGCCCGGCTCCCCGACGCCGGGCTCCTCGACGAACAGGGCCGGTCCACGGTGCCCGGCGCCGTCCGCTACCGGTTCCACGACCTCGTCCGCGACCACGCCCGCGAGCTGTGCCACGACGAGGACGGGCCGGAGACGCGCACCGCCGCGCTGCGCCGCGCCCTCGGCGGCCTGCTGGCGCTCACCGACCGGGTCGTCGAGCTGGTCACCGGCGGCGGCGACGCCCTGGCGGCGGGCCCGGCCGTCCGGTACCCGCTGGACGAGGCGATCGTGCGGAACACGCTGGCGCACGCCCCCGACTGGTTCGAGGCCGAGCGGTTCGGGCTCACCACCGCCGTGCGGCAGGCCGCCCGGCTCGGTGAGGAAGGGCTGGCCTGGGAGATCGCGGTCCGGTCGGCCATCCTGTTCCAGCCCGCGCACTACACCGACGACTGGCAGCAGGTCATCGCGGACGCGCTGCCCGTCGTCCGGGCGGCGGGCGACCCGCGCGGCGAGGCGGCGCTGCTGGAGCGCACCACGGACCTGGCGTGCGCGCGCCGCGACTACGACCGGGCGCTGCGGTCCGTCCGGGAGGCGCTGCGGCTGTTCGAGGAGACGGGGAACACGCACGGCACCGCCCTCTCGCTCCGCCAGCTCGCGACCGTGCACCGGATGACGGGCCGGTTCGGCGACGCCGAGGCCGATGGCCGCCGGGCCCGCGAGCTGTTCCGGCGCGTCGGCGACGTCGCGGGCGAGTCGCATGCCGTCCTGGTGATCGGCTGCGCCCAGTACGAGCGCGGCGCCGCCCAGGACGCGCTCGGCGTGCTCACCATGGCGCGGGACCTGGCGCGCCGAGCCCGCTACACCGGCGTCGAGCTCCAGGCGGTGTACTGGATCGGGCAGGCGCTGCTCGCGCTCGGCCGTCCCGGCGAGGCCCGGCCGCTGTTCGAGCACATCCACGAGGCGGGCACCGCGGCGGGCAGCCGGCTCGTCGGCATGTACGCCGCGCACGGCCTCGGCTGCACCGCCTTCGCGCTCGGCCGCACGGCGGAGGCCGAGCAGTCGCTGCGGCTGGCGCTGCGGCTCGCCGAGGAGCGCGCCGACCCGCTGATGTGCGCGCGCATCATGTACGTGCTCGGCGACCTGTACTGGGACCGCGGTGACCTCGCCGCGGCGAGGCGGCTGCTCGAACGCGCCCTGAAGCTGGCCACCGAGGTGTCGGTGCCGCTCTGGCGGGCCAAATGCCTCTTCCTGCTGGGCGCCCTCCTTCAGGTGTCCGGCGATCAGGTGACGGGTGAACAGGCGGTGGGCGATCAGGTGGCGGGCGGGGACGCCCCCGGCGGGGCGGACCCGCGCCGCGAGGCGCTGGAGATCTTCGACGCGCTCGGCGTCCCGACCGAGGACGGGACGGCCGCGCACCTGCTGTGGTGATCGCCCGCCACCGGCCGGCGCCGCCACCGGCCACACCGCGATCGGCCCGCGCCGCAGCGGGCCCACCCCCGTGCGGCCCGTCGCGGTCGATCTCCACGCGGCCACGGTAGGACGGGCCGATTACAACTCGCTTACACCTCGGCCCGCGCCCGAACCGATCGTCCGCGGCCGGAGTCCGTGCGCGGGAGAAGAGGACGCTCCGCTGCGGAGCGTGAGCCGTTCGTCGCAGACGGTGCGCCGTTCGTCGACGGGAGGGGTTGAAGCGTCGAACGGTGGCCAAGGGGCTCGCTACCGTCTTCTCATCCGCAGGGCGCCCCGCGCCGAAGCCGCTTCGGGGGGAGCGGCCGTCCCCAGTGCGCGTATGGGCCGGCCCGCGGAACGGGGGGAGAGGGGTCACTCTGGGGGGAGTGGCCCCTCTCCGTTTATAACTTCGCTATAAGCGCCCCGGCTTCAAGCCGTCGCCGCGTAAGCAGCGCCCGGCGGCAGGGCGGCCCAGAATTCTGGCACCGCGGAGACCCACCCGCCGCGGCTCCGGCTAGTGAAGGGCACGCCCCCCGATGACCAGGACATTCGCCCGTTCGGTCCGGCTCCTCTCCGTCGCGTCCGTTCTCGCCGCCGGTGCGGCGCTGGCCCCGCCCGCGAACGCCGCGGCCCCGGCGAGACCCGCGACCACCACGGCCACCGAACGCACCGCCATCGTCGGCCGCGCCGCCGACAATCCGTACCAGCGCGGCCCCGCACCGACCGAGGCGAGCATCACCGCGGAGAAGGGCCCGTTCGCCATCGAGACGATCCCCGTCCCGGCGGGCAGCGGCACCGGCTTCAACAAGGGCACCATCTACGCGCCGACCGACACGAGCCAGGGCACGTTCGGCGCTATCGTCGTCTCGCCCGGCTTCGTCTCCCCCGAGGCGTGGATCTCCTGGTACGGGCCCCGGCTGGCGTCGCAGGGCTTCGTCGTCATGACCCTGGAGACCAACAGCCTCGTCGACGTCCCCGCCTCGCGCGGCGACCAGCTTCTCGCCGCCCTCGACTGGCTGACCGGCAGGAGCGGCGTCAAGAACCGCATCGACGCGACCCGCACCGCCGTCATGGGCCACTCGATGGGCGGCGGCGGGACGCTGGAGGCCGCCAACAAGCGGCCGTCCCTCAAGGCCGACATCCCGCTCGCGCCGTGGGACACCAATTACAGCTTCCCGAACATCAGGACCCCGACCCTCATCATCGGGGCGGACAACGACTTCATCGCGCCCGCGTCGTCGATGGCGGAGTCGTACTACAACAACGTCAAGACGGCGCCGGAAAAGGCGTACCTGCTGCTGAAGAACGCCGGCCACATGACCTTCGTTTCGCCGAACACCACCATCGCCAAGTACTCCATCGCGTGGATGAAGCGGTTCGTCGACAACGACGCCCGCTACGACCAGTTCCTGTGCCCGGCGCCGAAGCCGGACGGCGCCATCGCGAAGTACCTGGACACCTGCCCGACCGGCTGACCCCGCCCGGGACGGTGGCGGCGCCCCCGGCGCGAGACCGGGGACGCCGCCACCGTCCCCGTTTCACGCGGGGGACAGCCGCCGGTCCCCGGAGTCGAGGCGGACGAGGTGGTGCAGCAGGAGCAGCAGCTCGATCCGCCGGTCCGGGTCCAGCATGGCGCCGCCGACGGTCTCCTCCAGCCGCCGGATCCGGTACCGGACGGTCTGCTCGTGCACGAGGAGCCGCTCCGCCGCCGCCACCGCGTTGTCGCGGCACTCCATGTAGGTCAGCAGCGTCCGCGACAGCGCGTCCCTGCGGTGCGGCGGCAGCGCCATCAGCGGCCCGAGCCGGGCGCCGAGCGCCACGTCCAGCAGCTCCTCGCTCTGCGCCGCGACCAGCGTCGGCAGGTGGTCCAGGCAGCGCAGCGGCTCCTTGCCCGGCAGGACGCCGCGCTCGATCAGCGCGAGGCCGCGCCGGGCCCAGCGCAGCGACAGCGCCGCCCGCGCCGGCGGGACGGTCGGCCCGACCGCCGCCGCCCGCCGCCCCCCCCCCGCCCCGGGCAGCCCGGGCCGGCCCGGGCCGGCCGGGGGCGGGGGGGTGGGGGGGGGGGGCGCGGGGGGCCCGGGGGGGGGGGACGGGG